>NZ_JBHWMB010000071.1:31172-42054 GCF_042730015.1 Streptomyces sp. NPDC059957
GGGTGGGGGGGGGGGGAAAAGCGCCCCCACAAGGGTTTTGTGGGGGTTGGGGGGGGGGGGTTCTGGGCGGGGGGGCGGGGGGGCAAGCCCCCCCCCCCCCCCCCCCGCGGCGAAGCGGATCAGCTCTCGTCGTTGTCGACCCAGCTCATCAGCTTGCGGAGCTTCTTGCCGGTGGTCTCGAGCAGGTGCGCCTCGTCGGCGCTCTTGTACTCGTTGTACTTCGGCAGACCGGCCTTGTACTCGGCCATCCAGGTGTTGGCGAACTCGCCGCTCTGGATCTCCGCGAGGACCTTCTTCATCTCGGCCTTGGTGGCGTCCGTGATGATGCGGGGACCGGTGATGTAGTCGCCCCACTCGGCGGTCTCGGAGACCGACCAGCGCATCTTCTCCAGACCACCCTCGTACATGAGGTCGACGATGAGCTTCAGCTCGTGCAGGCACTCGAAGTACGCGATCTCCGGCTGGTAGCCGGCCTCGGTCAGCGTCTCGAAGCCGGCCTTCACCAGAGCGGAGGCGCCACCACAGAGAACGGCCTGCTCACCGAACAGGTCGGTCTCGGTCTCCTCGGTGAAGGTGGTCTTGATGACACCGGCGCGCGTGCCGCCGATGCCCGCCGCGTACGACAGCGCGAGCTGGAAGGCGGAGCCGGTGAAGTCCTGCTCGACGGCGGCGATGCAGGGCACGCCGCGGCCTTCCTCGTACTGACGGCGGACCAGGTGACCCGGGCCCTTCGGCGCGACCAGCGCCACGTCCACGTTGGTGGGCGGCTTGATGAAGCCGTACCGGACGTTGAAGCCGTGGCCGAAGAAGAGCGCGTCGCCCTCTTCCAGGTGCGACTCGATCGACGCGGCGTAGATCTCGGCCTGGAGCGGGTCCGGGGTAAGGATCATGATGACGTTCGCCCAGGCCGCGGCTTCGGCGACGGGCAGGACCTTCAGGCCCTGCTCCTCGGCCTTGGCCTTGGACTTCGAGCCCTCGTGCAGGCCGACGACGACGTCGACGCCGGAGTCACGGAGCGACAGCGCGTGGGCGTGGCCCTGGCTGCCGTAACCGATGACCGCGACCTTGCGGCCCTGGATGATGGACAGGTCGGCGTCGTTCTCGTAGAACAGCTCGGCCACTGGGATATCTCCTTGGTGCGCTGGTGTTGCTCCCACCGTACGGCGGGGAACGGAATACGTGGTTCTCGGTCTCGCCATACGAGCGAGCGAGAAACGGACGGGCGGGGCGCGGCCGGGCCGGAGTCACCGGCCCGGCCGGGCTCAGGCGCTGCGGTCGAGCGCGCGCAGGCTGCGGTCCGTGATGGACCGGCCGCCGCGCCCTATGGCGATCGTCCCGGACTGGACGAGCTCCTTGATGCCGAAGGGCTCCAGCATCTTGAGCATCGCGCCCAGCTTGTCGGTGCCGCCGGTGGCCTCGATGGTGACGGCCTCCGGGGAGACGTCGACGGTCTTGGCGCGGAACAGCTGGACGATCTCGACGATCTGCGAGCGCGTTTCGTTGTCGGCGCGGACCTTCACCAGAACGAGTTCGCGCTCGATGGCGTTAACGTGCTCCAGCTCGACGATCTTGAGCACGTTGACCAGCTTGTTGAGCTGCTTGGTCACCTGCTCCAGCGGGAGGTCCTCGACGTTCACGACGATGGTGATGCGCGAGATGTCGGGGTGCTCGGTGACACCGACCGCGAGGGAGTCGATGTTGAACCCGCGTCGGGAGAACAGCGCGGCGATCCGGGCGAGGATGCCGGGCGTGTTCTCGACCAGGACGGAGAGCGTGTGCTTGGACATGTGAGTCGTTCTCTCTCTCAGGCTCTCTCGGCTCAGTCGTCTTCGTTGTCGCCGAAGTCGGGGCGGACGCCCCGTGCGGCCATGACCTCGTCGTTCGAGGTCCCGGCGGCGACCATCGGCCACACCATGGCGTCCTCGTGGACGATGAAGTCGATGACGACCGGGCGGTCGTTGATCGCGTTGGCCTCGGCGATGACCTTGTCCAGGTCGGCCGGGTCCTCGCAGCGCAGTGCCACGCAGCCCATGGCCTCGGACAGTTTGACGAAGTCCGGGACGCGGGTGCCCATGCGGGGGGCGGCCGACTCGCCGAGCTGGGAGCCCACGGCCGTGTCGGTGCCCGTCTCGCCCGCGTGCAGGACGGTGTTCGAGTACCGCTGGTTGTAGAACAGGGTCTGCCACTGGCGGACCATGCCCAGCGCACCGTTGTTGATGATCGCGACCTTGATCGGGATGTTGTTCAGGGCGCAGGTGGCCAGTTCCTGATTGGTCATCTGGAAACAGCCGTCGCCGTCGATCGCCCAGACGGTGCGCTCCGGCATGCCGACCTTGGCACCCATCGCGGCGGGGACCGCGTAGCCCATGGTTCCCGCGCCGCCGGAGTTCAGCCAGGTGCGGGGCTCCTCGTAGTTCACGAAGTGCGAGGCCCACATCTGGTGCTGGCCGACACCGGCCGTGTAGATGGTGCCCTTCGGCGCCAGCTGGCCGATCCGCTCGATGACCTGCTGGGGGGAGAGCGTGCCGTCCTCGGGCAGGTCGTAGCCCAGCGGGTAGGTGTCGCGCCAGCGGTTGAGGTCCTTCCACCAGGCGGTGTAGTCGCCGGCGTTGCCGTCGTTGGCCTCGGCCTGGACGGCCTGGATCAGGTCGGCGATGACCTCGCGGGCGTCACCGACGATCGGGACGTCCACGGCGCGGTTCTTGCCGATCTCGGCCGGGTCGATGTCCGCGTGGATGACCTTGGCGAAGGGGGCGAAGCTGTCCAGCTTGCCGGTGACGCGGTCGTCGAAGCGGGTGCCGAGCGCGATCAGCAGGTCCGACTTCTGGAGCGCGGTCACCGCGGTGACGGCACCGTGCATGCCGGGCATGCCGACGTTCTGCGGGTGGGTGTCCGGGATGGAGCCCAGGGCCATCAGGGTGGTGACGACCGGGACGCCGGTGAGCTCGGCGAGGACCTTCAGCTCCGCGGTCGCGCCGGCCTTCATGACGCCGCCGCCGACGTAGAGGACCGGCCGCTTGGCGGCGGCGATCATCTTGGCGGCCTCGCGGATCTGCTTCGCGTGAGGCTTGGTCACCGGCCGGTAGCCGGGGAGGTCCTGGCTCGGCGGCCACGAGAAGGTGGTCTTCGCCTGCAGGGCGTCCTTGGCGATGTCGACCAGGACCGGACCGGGGCGGCCGGTCGAGGCGATGTGGAAGGCCTCGGCGATGGTCCTCGCGATGTCCTCGGCCTTGGTGACCAGGAAGTTGTGCTTGGTGATCGGCATGGTGATGCCGACGATGTCCGCCTCCTGGAAGGCATCGGTGCCGATCGCCTTGGAGGAGACCTGGCCGGTGATCGCGACGAGCGGCACGGAGTCCATGTGCGCGTCGGCGATCGGGGTGACCAGGTTGGTGGCGCCGGGGCCGGAGGTGGCCATGCAGACGCCGACCTTGCCGGTCGCCTGGGCGTAGCCGGTGGCGGCGTGGCCGGCCCCCTGCTCGTGGCGGACCAGGATGTGGCGGACCTTCTTGCTGTCCATCATCGGGTCGTACGCCGGGAGGATGCAGCCGCCGGGAATGCCGAAGACGGTGTCGCACCCCACCTCTTCGAGAGAGCGAATGAGGGACTGCGCACCCGTGACGTGCTCAACTGCGGCGGCGTGGTGTCCGCCGGAACGGGGCCGCGGCTGCGGATGGTGGGCCCCGGTGGCCTGCTCGGTCATCGGCATTCTCTTCTCGAAGCTGAGGGTTTTACGAGGAGGGTTTAACGAGATTCGACGTTGCCAGTGCAACAAAAAACCCCTCGTGCCGGGAGGCAAGCGAGGGGAGCGCGTCGGGTGCGTTGAGCGGGGACATGCTGGTCCCAGCTTCAGCCGACGCGCTTTCCAAGTACGAGAATTCGGGTGCGCATGGCATTGACCCTCCCTCCGGCGGGAGGGTGATGTCAAGCGGGTGGGACGGGCGTCTCATTATGTGAGCCTCTGTGGATAACCATGGAGCCCCCTTGTGAACCACCGGCCAACGCTGGTTGGGCCGCGCCGCCCGGTACTGGGAACGTACCGCGCACGAGCGCTCGCCGCAGCCTGTACTCGTCCAGAGGGCCGGAGAAGGCCATTCCCTGCCCGTGGCTGCAGCCCATCGCGCGCAGTGCCATGACCTGCTCGGGAAGGTCCACGCCCTCCGCCACCGACTGCATGCCGAGGTCGTTTGCGATCCGCAACAGACCGGCGGTGATCTTGTGGAGCCGGGGGGATTCCACGACCCCCTCGACCAGGCCGCGGTCGAGCTTGAGCATGTCCACGGGGAGCCTGCGCAGGGCGCTGATGGCCGCGTAACCGCTGCCGAAGCCGTCCAGGGCGATCAGGACTCCGAGCCGGCGCAGCCCCGCCAGGCGGCGCTCCAGGTCGTCGAAGGGCACCCTGGGGTCGGAGACGGCGAGCTCCAGGACGAGCGCGCCCGACGGCAGCCCGTTGCGGGTCAGCAGGGCTTCCACGGAGCCCAGGGGCATCGACCGGTCCAGCAGCCGCTGCGCGGTCATCCGTACGGCCACGGGCACGTCGTGCCCGGCCCGGTGGCGCTCGGCGGCCTGCCCTACGGCCTCCTCCAGCAGCCAGCGCCCCAGCTCGGCGGTGCGCGAGGCGTCCGGTACGGCCGCCCGGGCGGCGGACCCGCCCTCGCCGACCCCTCCCCCGCCGGCTCCTCCTCCGCTGTACTCGGCGACCCGCAGGAACTCGGCGGGGGTGAACAGGATCCCCTGGGCGGAACGCCACCGGGCCTGGGCCACCACGGCCGAGATCTCCCCCGAGGCCAGGGAGACCACGGGCTGGTGCAGCAGGGCGAACTCCCCGTCGTGCAGCGCGGTGCGCAGCCGCCCCGCCAGCTCGGCCTTGCGGACGACCTCGGCCTGCATCTGGGGCGCGTACATCTCGACCCGGTCCTTGCCGCTCGCCTTGGCCCGGTACATCGCGAGATCCGCGTTGCGCATCAGGTCCGAAGGGGTGATGCCGGGGTCCGCGAAGGCCACGCCGATGCTGGCGGCGACCCGGACCTCGCTCCCGGCGATCCGGTAGGGCTGCGAGAGGGTGGTGCGCAGCCGGTCGGCGATCTCGTGGACCTGGTACTCGCGGGCGCTGCGGTCGCGGTTGCCGTCGCCCAGGATCAGGGCGGCGAACTCGTCGCCGCCGAGGCGGGCCGCGGTGTCCCCGGCCCGGACCGAGTCCTGGAGCCGGCGGGCGGCTTCGATGAGCAGCTCGTCACCGGCCTGGTGGCCGATGGTGTCGTTGACCGCTTTGAAGCCGTCGAGGTCGATGAAGAGGACGGCGGTGCTGTGGTCTCCGGCCCGGCGGCCGGTGAGGGCCTGGCGGACCCGGCGGGTGAACAGGGCCCGGTTGGGGAGGTCGGTGAGGGGGTCGTGCTCGGCGCTGTGCTGGAGCTGTGCCTGGAGCCGGACCCGCTCGGTGACGTCGCGGCTGTTCAGGATGAGGCCGCCCTGGTGGCGGTTGACGGTGGACTCCACATTGAGCCACTCGCCGGTGCCCGATCTGAACCGGCACTCGATGCGGGTGGTCGGCTCCTCGGCGGGCGGCGCGGCCAGGAAGCGGCGCACCTCGTGGACCACGCGGCCCAGGTCCTCCGGGTGGATCAGGGTGGCCAGCTCGGTGCCGACCAGCTCTTCCGCCTCGCGGCCGTAGACCCCGGCGGCGGCGGGGCTGACGTAGCGCAGGGTGCCGGTGGGCGCGGCGATCATGATGACGTCGCTGGAGCCCTGGACCAGGGAGCGGAAGTGGTTCTCCTTCTGGGCCAGTTCCTGGGTCAGCGCGATGTTGTCGAGCAGCATGATGCCCTGGCGGATGACCAGGGCGAGCACGACGGTGCAGCCCGTGAAGACGACGACCCGGTCGACCTTCCGGCCGTCCACCACGTTGTAGAGGATGCCGAGGGTGCAGACGGCCGCCGCGAGGTACGGGGTGAGGGCGGGCAGGGAGCCGGTGATGGGGCGGCTGTGCGGCCGCTCGGCGCGGGCGTGGGCGACGGGGTCGGGGCCGGGGTGCATGCGGCGGGCGCCCCAGGGCGCGTACGCGAGGAGGAGCGAGCCGGCGAACCAGCCGGCGTCGAGGAGCTGACCGGACTGGTACTCGGCGCTGAGCAGCGGCGAGGTGAACAGCGCGTCGCTCAGCACGGTCAGGGCGAGGGCGGCGATGGCGGTGTTCACGGCGGAGCGGTTGGTCTCGGAGCGGCGGAAGTGCAGCACCAGCACCATCGAGACGAGCGCGATGTCCAGGAGCGGGTAGGCCAGCGAGAGGGCCGCGCGCGGGACGCTGCCGGGGGCGCCGGACTGGGCGGTCTGCGCGGCGTGCGCGAGGGCCAGGCTCCAGGAGAGGGTGAGCAGGGAGCCGCCGATGAGCCAGGAGTCGAGGCCGAGGCAGACCCAGCCGGCTCGGGTGACCGGACGCTTCGCGAGGACGAGCAGGCCCACGATGGCGGGCGGCGCGAAGCAGAGGAAGGCGAAGTCGGCGAGGGAGGGCTTCGGTACGGCCTCGCCGAGGACCACCTCGTACCAGCCCCAGACCGCGTTGCCGCAGCAGCCCATGAGCGAGGAGAACGCGAACAGCAGCCAGGCCGGGCGCTCCCGGCTGTCAATGGCCCTGGCGTACGTGAAACAGGAGACGGCTGCGAGCAGGCCGGCGGCGCTGAGCCCGAAGTCGCCCATGATCTCGGCGAGTTCCTCGGAGCCCCAGCCGAGGGCGGCGCCCACGGCGTACCCGCTGCTGACCACCGCGAGGAGGAGCTGCATCGCCAGCGCCTTGGCGCCGCTGCCGCCACCGGTGGGGGGCCGGCGGGTGAGCAGCGCCGCCCCCGGGGTGCTCACCGGTCCCCCTCGCTGGCTGGTTCCGGCGCGGTCCAGTCCCGGCACCGTCGCCTCCGGCGGCTTCGCCGCATCGGATCCTTCGTCCATTGGCCGTGCATCGCCCGTCGCCCCCCAAAGTGTCCGATCACTCCCCAGCGCCAGACGTTCGTGGCGCAGCCCCTTGTTCCGGACGATACACCACTTTCGTCACTCAGGGACATACTTTCTCTACGCTCCGTCACCAACAAGGGAGTTGTACCCACCGAGCGCATCCGGACGAACGCGGAGCGTGCGCGCCGCACGGCTATTCCGTGATCAATACCGTGTTCTCCACGGGCTCTCCGGCGGCGAACTTCCGGAGCTGACGGGCCACCAGGCGCTTGGCCCGCGGCTCGAACGCCGAGCTGCTGCCGCCCACATGGGGCGTGATCAGGACACCCGGAGCATGCCAGAGCGGGTGGCCTGAAGGCAGTGGTTCCGGATCGGTGACGTCCAGCGCGGCGCGCAGCCGGCCCGACTCCACCTCCGCCAGAAGGGACTTGGTGTCGACGACGGGTCCGCGGGCCACGTTCACGAGCAGCGCGCCGTCCTTCATGCGGCCGAGGAACGCGGGCCCCGCGAGCCCCCTCGTCTCCTCGGTGAGCGGTGTGGAAAGGATCACCACGTCGGCCCCGGGCAGGAGTTGGGGCAGCTCGGCGAGGGCGTGCACCGGCCCGCGCGCCGTGGTGCGCGCCGTCCGCGCGACCCGGACGATCCGCTCGCACTCGAAGGGCGCGAGCCGGTCCTCGATGGCCGCGCCGACAGCGCCGTAGCCGATGATCAGTACGGACTTGTCCGCGAGGGCCTCGTAGAACCCGAAGCGCCACTCCTCGCGGTCCTGGCCGCGCACCATGCCCGGGATCCCGCGCAGGGAGGCCAGGATCAGGGTGAGCGCGAGCTCGGCGGTGCTCGCGTCGTGGACGCCCTTGGCGTTGCACAGCCGTACCCCGGGGGCCAGGTCTCCGAGGCCGCCCAGGACGTGATCGACGCCGGCGGTCAGGGTCTGGACGATCCTCAGCCGGGGCATCGCGGGCAGCGGGCGCAGGGTGACGGCCGGGGACTTCATGTACGGGGTGACGTAGAAGACGCAGGCGGCCGGATCGGCCGGGAAGGCCTCCTCGCCGTCCCAGTGGCGGTAGCGGAAGAGCTCGGGCAGGCCCTCGACCTCCTCGGCGGGGAAGGGGAGCCATACGTCGAGGGTCTCGGGAATCTCTGCGGTCATGATCAGGAGGCTATGTCAGGGGATCCTGATCGAGCCGTTAGTTTGTGTGCGGACCGGGAGTACCAGGGGGGACGCACGGTGGAGCGCAGGTCGATCGGGGCGGGGGCGCTGACGGTGGGTGCCGTCGGCCTCGGCTGCATGCCGATGAGCGGGGCGTACGCGCCTTCGCGCAGGCGGCGCGAGGACTCGCTGCTCACCGTGCACACGGCCCTCGACCTGGGGGCGAACCTGCTCGACACCGCCGATCTGTACGGCCCCTACACCAACGAGCTGCTGCTCGGCCGGGTGCTGCGCGAGCGCAGGGCCGACGCCTTCGTGTCCGCGAAGGCGGGGCTGCGGGCCGACGGGGTGCACGTGGTGGCCGACGGGCGCCCCGGTTACCTGCGGCGGGCCTGCGACGCCTCGCTGCGGCGGCTGCGCACCGACGTCATAGACCTGTACCAGCTGCACCGGGTGGACCCGGACGTGCCGGTCGAGGAGTCCTGGGGCGCGATGGCGGAGCTGGTGGGCGCGGGGAAGGTGCGGGCGCTGGGCTTCTGCGCGCTGGGGGCGGGCACCGGGCCGGGCGCGGGGCGGCGCGGGGACCCGGCCTACGAGACGACCGTGCGGCACCTGGAGCGGGCGCAGCAGGTGTTCCCGGTGAGCGCGGTGCAGGCGGAGCTGTCGGTGTGGTCGCCGCAGGCGGCGTGGCGGCTGCTGCCGTGGTGCGCGGCGCGGGGTGTGGGGTTCCTGGCGGCGATGCCGCTGGGGAGCGGGTTCCTGACCGGGACGCTGGTCCCGGGCGAGGGGTTCGAGCCCGAGGACGTACGGGCGAGGCATCCGCGGTTCACGGCGTACGCGATGGCGGCGAACCAGGTGCTGGTGGCGGGGCTGCGGCGGGTCGCCCGGCGGCACGGGGACGGGGTCACGGCGGCGCAGGCGGCGCTGGCGTGGGTGCTGGCCCAGGGTCCGCAGGTGGTTCCGGTGCCCGGGGCCGGGCAGGCGCGCTGGGCGGCGGAGAACGCGCGGGCGGCGGAGGTGCGGCTGACCGCCGAGGACCTGGTGGAGCTGTCGGAGCTGCCGGTGCCGATGGGGGCCTGAACCACTCGATCGAGTGTACGAGTGACGGAACTTGGGGCATGGTCTGCGCTGTTGAATCGTGTGAGGGCACGATCGGAGGACCGGAGGGGAGTACGGCGATGCGATACGGACACGACCGGGGAACAGGGCAGGAGCCGGATCAGGGGCCGGGGCCCGGCCAGGGCCGGGTGCGGAGTCGGGCGGGGGCGCCGGTGTGGGCGTACGGCGGCCCGCGCGGCCGGGCCAGCGGGGTACTGGCGGCGTTCGCCCTGGCGGGATGCGGGGCGCTGCTGGCGGCGGGCTGCTCCCCGCCGAGCGGCGCCGGGGCCCGGCCGAGCGATGCGCCGCCGGGCACGACGGCGGGGTCCCAGCCGCCGGGTGGCTCGGGCGCCCCTTCCGCCTCCTCCTCGGCCTCGGCCTCCGGGCCGCCGGCCAAGGGGCAGGTGACGGTGACGGGCGTGGCCGCCCAGGGCCTGGAGTCCCCGTGGGGGGTGGCTCCGCTGCCCGACGGGAACCTGCTGGTCGCCTCGCGGGACAAGGGCACGATCAGCCGGGTCGACGTGGGCACGGGCGCCGTGACCCCCGTCGGCAAGGTGCCGGGGGTGGCCCCGGGCGGCGAGGGCGGGCTGCTGGGCCTGGCCCTGTCGCCTTCCTTCGCCTCGGACCTCATGGTGTACGCCTACTTCACCACCGAGTCCGACAACCGCATCGCCCGGCTGCGCTATGACGAGAAGAGACCGGCCGGCGATCAACTGGGCGCGCCCGACACGGTGTTCAGGGGGATCCCCAAGGGGCTCATCCACAACGGCGGACGGATCGCCTTCGGCCCGGACAAGATGCTCTACGCCGGGACGGGCGAGACCGGGGAGACGGGGCTGGCCCAGGACAAGAAGTCGCTGGGCGGCAAGATCCTGCGGATGACCCCGGACGGGGAGCCGGTGCACGGCAATCCGGAGGCCGACTCCGTCGTCTACTCGTACGGGCACCGCAATGTGCAGGGCCTCGCCTGGGACAAGGACAAACGGCTGTGGGCCGCCGAGTTCGGGCAGAACACCTGGGACGAGCTGAATCTGATCGAGCCCGGCGCGAACTACGGCTGGCCGGAGGCCGAGGGCAAGGCGGGCAAGCCGGGGATGCGCGATCCGGTGGCGGTGTGGAAGACCGACGAGGCCTCGCCGAGCGGGATCGCCTGGGCGCAGGGCTCCGTCTGGATGGCCGGGCTGCGCGGGCAGCGGCTCTGGCGGATTCCGCTGGCCGGGGCGGAGCCGGTGGCGGAGCCCGAGGCGTTCCTGGCGGACGAGTACGGCCGGCTGCGCACCGTGGTGCCCCTCGGTGGGGACAGATTGCTGCTGGTCACGAGCGAGACGGACGGGCGCGGGTCGCCGGAAGCCGGCGACGACAGGATCCTGACACTGACGGTGCGGTGACCGGCGGGCCCCGACGGGGGGACGAAAGGTGCGGTGGACGCGATGTTCAACATGATCGAGGAGCTGTTCAGTCCGGGACGAAAGCACACGGACGAGGAGAAGAAGCGCCTCGAACTCTCCCGGATCGACGTCAATGACGGCGACCCGGGAAAGGGCCCGATAGACCTGGACTCGGGCAAGGTGCTCATACGCGCGAAGGAGCACCCGGCGGCCTAGGTGTATTGACCCGCAGCGTTGTTGACGCGGCTGATCGGCGGGTGTCCGCCCAGTGCGGTGTGGCAGCGGTGGTGGTTGTAGGTGTGGAGGA
>NZ_JBHWMB010000072.1:0-41591 GCF_042730015.1 Streptomyces sp. NPDC059957
GGGCAAGGCGCCGGGAGCGCCGCCGCCGGGCTGCGCGGCTCCGGGCCAGGCGCCGAAGGCCGCGGCCGGGGCCAACGGCTCGGGCGGAGCCACCGGGGCCGGGGCGGGGGGCTGCTGCACGGGGGGCTGCTGCACGGGGGCCGGGGCCTGGTACACGGGAGCCTGCTGCACGGGGGCCTGCTGCACCGGAACCGGCGGCGCGGGGGGCCGTACGGTCGCGGGGGCCATGGCGTGGGCCTCCGGCCCGGGTACGTAGCCCATGGCGGGGGCCGGGGCGAAGGCGGCGGCCGAGGCCGCACCGCCGCGCTCCAGCCGTTCGAGCCGCGCCTGCACGGAACGCTCGTCGTCGAAGGCGGCGGGGAGCAGCACGCGGGCGCAGATCAGCTCCAGCTGCAGCCGGGGCGAGGTGGCTCCGCGCATCTCCGTGAGCCCCGTGTTGACGAGATCGGCGGCCCGGGACAGCTCGGCGGCCCCGAAGACGGAGGCCTGGGCCTGCATCCGCTCGACCACGTCGGCGGGGGCGTCGATGAGCCCCTTCTCCCGGGCGTCGGGCACGGCGGCCAGGATCACCAGGTCGCGCAGCCGCTCCAGCAGGTCGGCGACGAAACGGCGCGGGTCGTTGCCGCCCTCCACCACCCGGTCGACGATCTCGAAGGCGGCGGCCCCGTCCCCGGCGGCGAAGGCGTCCACGACGGCGTCGAGGAGGGTCCCGTCGGTGTACCCGAGGAGCGAGGTGGCCATGGCGTACGTCACACCCTGCTCGGCGGCGCCGGCCAGGAGCTGGTCCATGACGGACATGGAGTCACGGACGGAGCCGGCGCCGGCGCGCACGACGAGCGGCAGCACGCCCTCCTCGACGTGGGCGCCCTCGCGGCCGCAGACCTCGCCGAGGTAGTCGCGCAGGGTGCCGGGGGGCACGAGGCGGAAGGGGTAGTGGTGCGTCCGGGACCGGATGGTGCCGATGACCTTCTCGGGCTCGGTCGTGGCGAAGATGAACTTGAGGTGCTCCGGCGGCTCCTCGACCACCTTCAGCAGGGCGTTGAAGCCCGCCGGGGTGACCATGTGCGCCTCGTCGATGATGTAGATCTTGTACCGGCTGGAGGCGGGCCCGAAGAAGGCCTTCTCGCGCAGGTCACGGGCGTCGTCCACACCACCGTGCGAGGCCGCGTCGATCTCGATGACGTCGATGGACCCCGGCCCGTTGCGCGCGAGGTCCTTGCAGGACTGGCACTCCCCGCAGGGGGTGGGCGTGGGGCCTTGCTCGCAGTTCAGGCAGCGGGCGAGGATGCGCGCGCTGGTGGTCTTGCCACAGCCTCGCGGCCCACTGAACAGGTACGCGTGATTGACCCGGTTGTTGCGCAGCGCCTGCATCAGCGGGTCAGTGACATGCTCCTGACCGATGACCTCGGCGAACGACTCGGGGCGGTAGCGGCGGTACAGCGCAAGGGACGACACGTCTACGAGGTTATCCGGGCCCACCGACAACGGCGGCCCGCAGACCCGCCCGGTCCTCCGTGGTCCGCCCTACGCGTCCGCGCGCGGAACGTTCGTACCGCGTGCGCGATCCCGCGCCGATGCGTGTGTGATGCCGCTGAGCGGCCCGGCCGGCCCGACCCGTCCCGGAACGCAAAGCGCCCCCCACGCACCCGCCAGAGCCCACTTACCCTTGCTGCCTTCCGGCCCTGGGGGAGTTGGGTGAGATAGCGCCACGTGAGGGGCTGGCCCCACCCTAGCGGATGGAAGGCCCCGGAATCGAGCCGGACCCCGGCCGAAGCTCCACGCGACCCCGACCCGGACCCCGACCTGACCCCCGCCCCGGACCCCGGTCCGGGCCCGCCCGACGATCACGTTCGCGAGCACCCCTCAACGTCTTGTATTGTTTGCCGCGGAGGATTCGCCTAGTGGCCTAGGGCGCACGCTTGGAAAGCGTGTTGGGGGCAACCCCTCACGAGTTCGAATCTCGTATCCTCCGCCATTGCTCTCACCGGGCAATACGTTGAAGAGCCCCACCGCTTGCGGTGGGGCTCTTTGCGTTGTCCCGTCTCAGTTTCCGTCTCAGTTGGGGGCGGGATCCTCCTGGGCGGCCCCCCAGAGCGCGTCACCGATCTGCTTGGCAACGTTCTTGAGCATGGGCCCGGTCACGTGCATGTACCGGGCGCGCATCCGTGCGGACCCGCCCGGCTCCCAACCCATGATCGCGTCGACCAGGACGTCGGGGACTCCCAGCAGCAGGAGCACCGTCCCGGCGGTGTGGCGCGCGTCATGGAGCCGCCCGTCCCGGACTCCGGCGTCCCCCAGAAGCTTCTTCCAGTGGTGGTAGTCCGTGTTCGGGATGAGGGGCCCGCCGGTCAGCTGCGCGAAGACGTACCCCTTGTCCTCCCACTCGTCCCCGGCCTGCTTCCGCTCCCGCCCCTGCTCCTCCTGGTGCTTCCGAAGGAGCTTGATGATCGGCTCGGGCAGACCGATGGTGCGGCGGCCTGCACGGGATTTGGTGTTCTTGACCTCGCGCCGGATCTCCTTGCGGGCCGGGCAGTACCCGGGCTTCCTGCCGCAGCTCTCCCTGCACCCGTGCTCGTACTTCGGCCGCAGCCGGTTCTTCCGGACCCGGATGTACCCGGCGTCGAGGTAGACGTCCTCCCACATGAGGCCCAGAGCCTCTCCCTGCCGCAGGCCGAGGGCGAGGGCGATGACCCAGCGGGCACTGTTGCGGAGCTTGGACGCCTCCAGGAGCAGGCTCTGAATCTCCTCGATCGTGTAAGGCTCGATCTCCTCCTCTTCGAGCCGGGGCGCCTTCGCGATCTCGGCCACGTTCTTGGGGACGTGCCCGCGTCGAACCGCTTCGGTGAGGGCGACCCGGATCGTTCGGTGGACGTGGTGGGCCGTCCCGGCCGCGCTGCCACGCTTCTGCATGAGGGCGTAGAACTCTTCCAGGTGCTCCGGCTCCAGCCGGTCGAGCTTGTGGGCCCCCAGGCCCGGCACGAGGTGGACCCTGACGTCCACCTCGTAGCCGTCGTAGCTGTTCTCACTTACGTACTTCTTGGCGATGTTCTCGACCCAGTGCTCCAGCCACGTCCTCACGGTCCACTGCTGACCGATCTTCCGTACGGTTCCGGCCTTGCGCGCCTGCTCCAAGGCCCGAACGGCCTCAGTGACCTCGGCACGTGTCTTGCGCTCAACGTGCCGGCGGTCGGGCTTGCCGTCCGGCCGCACTCCGACGGTCACACGGCCGTGCCACTTTCCGTCGGTGCCGAGGTAGATGGTCGACGCGCCGTTGGGCTGGCGGGTGCGCTTCTTCTCTTCCACAGGGGTCCTCTTCAGTGGGCGGACACGGCAGGGCGGTGGGCGGCACGCAGCCGAGTGACGTAGTCGTGGACAGCGCCCACCGGCACCCGCCGCAGGCGGCCGACGGGCACGGACTCCAGCTCGCCGGTACCGATCAGGCGGAAACAGAGCGTCCGGCCAATCCGCAGCCGCCGCGCTGCCTCCTCAACGGTCAGCAGAACCAGCGTGAGATCGATCGGCGGATCGACGTCGTGAGCATCCATCCCTGGGTTCTCCTTCGTTCCCGTAGACAGACGGTGGCCGCCCTCACTCGTCGTGAAGGCGGCCACCGGATGCAAGTTGCGTTCACATTGCGTTGAGTCGCGACTCAACGCGTCTCAGACGTGGTCCATGGGCGGTTGAGTCGCAGTGAGTCGCGACTCAGAGGAATGTGGATCGGACTGCTTGAGCGTGATCCCGCTGTACGCAGGCACCTGCCGGCCGTACTGGTCGCGCGGCCGGGTGCGGCGGAGCTGGGGGACGACGGACTGGAGGTTGCGGCCGAAGACCTGCTTGGTTCCGGCACGTACGCCGTTGTCCTCGGCCCACTCGCGCCAGACGGCCCACAGGGCGTCCACGGGTACTTCGCAGGCCGGTCCGGTGTTGCAGCGTTCGCGGACGAATGCGCTGGTGGGGGATGCGGTGTCTTGCATGATCATGACTGCGTCTTGGGAGGAGGCGGGTTGGGTGATGCGGCCGGTTTGCTGAAGTCGGGCGAGTCCGTCGAGGGCCCAGTTGAGGATTCCGGGCATCTCGCGCTTGAGGGATTCGTCGAGGGTGGTGTCTTCCTTGCCGAGCCAGGAGACGGTCATGTTGAGGACGATGAACCGTCGGGCGATCACGCCGGAGGAGTCTCCGAAGCTGGGCAGTTCGTTGGTGAGGATCATCAGCCGGGTGGGAAGCTTCCCGGTCCACAGGTCGCGGTACTTCCGGTCGATGTCGATGGTGTCCTCACCGGAGATCGTGAGGAGCCGCTCCACCACCTGACCGCCCTCGTTCCCGGTCAGCCGGGCGTCGGAGATGACCGCGAGCGGCTTGTCGACGAGCGAGGACAGCCCGAAGTTGGTGCCCAGGCTGGCCAGGGTGGGGCCGGCGATGTTCTTCTTGCCGACGAACTCGGTCAGGACCCGGGTGATGGTGCCCTTCCCGGACCGGGTGGGCCCCTTGATGAGCAGGATCTTCTGCTGGTCGGTGCGGCCGGACAGGACGTAACCGAACCACTCCTGCAAGGCCTGGATAGCGCTGGGGTCATCGGGCCAGAGCTGGTTGAGGAACTTCTGCCAGGCCGGGGCCGTGGCGTCCTCGTCGTAGGCGAACGGCACCGACACGAGGTTGAAGAACCCTGGCGTGTGGGGCAGCAGAGCCCTGTCCCGGATCCGCAGGAGTCCGTTCTCGCAGGCGACGATCGGGCTGCGGTCCCCTGCCGCTTCCTCCCGGTCGGTCCACGACGGGGCGTCCACCTCCGAGGGCAACAGGGTGATGGCGGACAGAGCGTCCAGGAGGTTGCTCAGCTTGGTCCGGGTGGGCGCCCAGTCCTTGACCTCGGGCAGGCCTTCCTTGTCGAGACCGGCGACGTAGGTGGCGTGCTCCAGCTCCTTGTAGAGGGTGGCGCGCATCTGCTGCTCTTCGAACTCGCGCCAGCAGGTGCCCGTCCAGCGCATCCACGCTCCCCGCCACCGCCTGCACAACAGCCGTTCCTGCTCGTCCTGCCAGCCGGGCAGGATCCGGCGTGCGACGGCCATCGGGTTGGACGGAGCGGGCAGCTCCTCAGCGAGGCTCATGCGGCCTTCCTCCCTTCCTGAGCGGGCGTGATGTGGGGGCAGGCGGTGCGGTGCTGCTCGTGGTCGGCGATCAGGGCGAGCGCACGCCGCTGGCCGGCGGCGAACAGGTCCCGCCCACACGCGCACCAAGACCGGACGGACGGGGTCACACCGCGTCCGGGCGCGGTGATGCGGAGCCAGGCGACAGGGCGGCGCCCGTCGTCCCAGCACAGGTCAGAACGAAGGGCAGAAGGGACGCCTTCGGCGACGACCTTCGGCGCACCACTCGCGTCGGTGGCGGGGGTCGGTTCGGCGGAGCGGGTGCCGGTGGTCACGACGCCCTCACCGCTGCAACGGGAAGGCCGCCGCGCGCGACCGCGCGCTCGGCGTACGCCTCGGGCACGCCAACAGCGACGGCCGCATCGATGACCTGGCGCCCGAGCATCTCCAGGCCGCAGGGGCCGGGGCACCCGGCATGCTGGTTGGCGAGGAAGCGGGCGACACCGTAGGCGGTGCTGCCAGCGCCCTGCTCGTGGCAGGCGGCGACCCTGGCCAGACCCTGGGCGAGGCCGGTTTGGACGAAGGTGTCGGTGTGGCGGCAGCCGGTGGCCACCGACCGGTCCCAGGTGGCGCGGGCAGGAGAGGAAGAGTCCACCTCCCCTCGAAGGGGCCGGGTGGACTCTTCCCTCACGACCAGCGCCCGGACGACGTCCGGCAGGGCGCTGATGGGGCCGGTGCCGGGGCCGCGCCACACGGCGTAGGCCATGAGGGACTTGATGTCTACGCCGGGACGCACCTTGTTGGCGGATTGCGTGGCGCCTCGGTAGATCCAGTGCTCACCCCGGGTGGTCGGGACGACCTTGGTCGCGGGGAGGGCCTGGCGGGCCCAGGCGACTGCGTCGGCGGTGTCGAGGTCTACGACGGTGAGGTGGGCGCCGCCGGGGTGGTAGGCCACTCCTCCGGCCTGGTGCCAGGAGCGGGCCCATTCCGGGGAGGTGAGTACCGCCGGGTTGGTGGTGGCGGCGGCCCAGCCGTGGCAGGGGGCAGGGCAGTGGCAGGGTCCGGCGAACTTCATGTGCGGGCGGTCGCCGCACTGGCAGGGCCCGGCGGATGCGCTGCTCGTGCAGGCGGGGCAGTTCCCCACGGGGAGCTTGCCCTCCCGCAGCGGCAGGGCGGGCAGGCCGAGTTCGGCGAGCCAGAGTGCGGTACGGAGGTGGGCCGGTAAGGCCGGCCGGTTGGGGTCTCGCGGGAAGTCGGTCGGGTGGGTCATGCTGGTCTCTCCAGTTCTTGCGTTCTGGACGAGAGCGGCCCCGATCATTGGCGTGAGAGGGGGCCGCTCTCGGCATGTTCGGACGGATGAAACGGAATCCCTTCCGCCGAGCGGGCAGGGAGGGACAGGCACCCCCTGCCGGGAGGCTTGCGGAGGGGGTTTCGGGGGTCTGACCTGCGGTGCCTCCCTGCCTCCCTGGCGGATCATTTGTGCAGCTCAGGGCCAGGGAGGCGGGCCAGGGAGGCAGTTAGGGAGTTCTCCCTGCCTCCCTGGCCGCGCAGGGGTCTGCTTCCTCTACTCAGCGACAGAAGCGGAATCAGTTTCGGGGCGGCTGGCAAGGAGACGGGCGACGCGGTCACGGCCGATGGTCATCCGGCCGTCGGACTTGTAGGGAGCGGCGGGGGTGCCGTCGAGGACGCGCTTGAGGTCGAGGAACGACCAGCCGCCGTACGCCTTCTCGTTCAGTGCGGCGAGGCGCTTGAGGACGTCCTGCGTGAGGACGCGCGGCTCGGTGCCGAGCACGGACAGGATGTCCGCGAGCGGGTCGACGGCCGGCCCGTGGTCGACGGTGTGCGCGGTGATGACTCCGTCGCGCAGGGCCTTGGCCCGGTCGGCGATCTCGGTGGCTTGCTCGGTGTCGATGAAGTGGGTGCGGACCGTGATGGATGCCTGCCCGGCCGGGATGGTGATGCCGTCGGAGGCGACAACGACGGTGCCCTTGTCGAGACCCTGGCGGAGCAGGTGCGGTGCGGCCCCGCCGTCAATGGCCTTGTCGCCCAGCGCCATGCGGGCCTGCGACTCGGTGCCCAGGACGAGGGAGATGCGGGTGTGTGCGCCCTCACGGACGAGCTTGGGAAGGTTCTGGTCGGTGGGGTCCTGCGTGCCCTCCCACAGGAGCACGTCCACGGCCCGACCCTGGTTGTGAATCTTCCGTACGGCCATGAAGTAGCGGGAGGTGGCCTTGGAGCCGCCGTAGGGCCGCTTGTCGTCCCCGACGGTCGGGCACATGAACGCAACCTGGGCTTCGTCCACGATGCCGACGAGCGGGGTGAAGACGGTTCCGGGCGGGGCCTGGAGCCGGCGCTCCATCTCCGCGACCAAGCTTTCGGCCATCTCGGTCGCCTGCACGACGTGCCCGTCGGTCGGCCCCTGGATGAGGGTGGTGGCCAGGCCGTCGAACATGGCCCAGTCGCCTGCGCCCTTGAGGTCGGCGATCCGGAACTCGACCGTGCGGTCCAGAGCGAGCCAGAGTGCGAGTGCGCGAAGGGCTGCGGTCTTGCCCTGGTTCGACAGACCCGTGGCCAGCACCATGCGCTGGTACAGGCTCAGCGCCGCCGCGTCGCCGCGCAGATCCTGACCCCACGGGGCCTTACCCGACTTGTAGTTCGCGGTCGTCGCCACGTCGGTGGTCAGCGGGGACGGGCCGATCGGCTGGTCGAGGGCGCCGGAGTCGGCGATCCACAGCCGCACGGTGCGGGCAGCTACGGGGATGGTGATGAAGACTTCGTGTTCGTGGCGGGCGAGGTTCTCGGCGAGCTTCTTACGCCGTCCCTGCACTTCGGCGGTCGTGACTCCGGAGGGGAGGGTGACGTCGACTTCGACACCGCATCCGGCGATGCGGATAGGGCCGAGCATCGCGGCGCCGGCATCCCCCATGTCCTTGATCGCGCCCCGGAGCGGGGCGATACCGAGGTCACGCAGGGCTGTGACGACGATGGACGGGGTGATGGGTGCTCCGGCGTCGTCGCGCTGCTTGGCGGGGAGCGTCCACTGCGGTGCGGTCTGCTGGCGCCGGCCGACGCCCCACAGCGCCAGTAGGGCCAGCCACGGCCCGACAACCAGGGCGGGGCCCCACACGACGGTGGCCACGACCACGATCATCCGGATCGCTTCGATCACCGAGCCGATCGGGGCGAGGACCCAGGAGATGTCCTTGTTGGCTATGGCCAGCACGATCCCGAGCAGGAGGAGCCCACCGACGGTGAGGCCGGTGCCGACGGCCGCGCTTTTGGCGAGGTCGGGGGCGGAGCGGAGCAGGTCCATGCGGCGGTGGTGGCGGCCTGAGCGGAAGCGCTGCAGGCGGTCCTCCCACTCCTTGGCCTCCTCGAAGTTCCCGCCCGCTTCGGCGGCGCGGATCATCCGCTCGTACCGGGACGCGGTCCGCCCGTCCCACGTCCGCTTCGCCGTGATCCTCGTGCCGCCGATGACGTACATGCCGTGGCGGGCGACCAGCCGGGCGGCGGTGCGGGTCTGCTCGCTGGTCACGGCCGTACGCACACCGGATGCAGTGCGCTTCCAGACCCGCACCGGCCGCACCGCGTCGGCGACGGCCGGGGCCGGGGTGGGGGAAGCCGCGGTAACCGTGTCGGTCGAGGTCGAGGGGTCCTTGAACAGGGGGACGACGTTGTCGGTCATGCTGAAAGCTCCTGCTCTCACTGACTGGCTCAGGGTGGGTGGGGTCCGGGGTGGCCGGCATTCTTTGGCGAGAGGGGCGGCCACCCCGGAGCACAGCTACTTCGTCTTGAGGTTCTTGGCGCGGGCCTTGCGGGCGGCCTTCTCGGCCTCAGCCAGGTCGGCGGCGTGCTGGGCGTCGCGTTCGCGGGCGCCTTTGACGATCCGCTCGAACTTGCGCTCAAGGTCGCCCTGGTAGACGGTCTGACTGGCGATGCCGCGCTTGGCCATCCGGGCGGTCAGCCACGCCAACTTGGCGATCTCACCTGCGGTGTACTTCGGGTCCTTCTCCATCAGGAGAACTCCTTCCGGGGCCGGTCTGTCCGGCTCCCCTCACCACCCGGCACGGGGCCGGGTGGATCGGGCAGCCGTCAGCGGCGGCGGCGGGCCTTGCGCACGTTCTTCACGGCCTGCGTGCCGCTCGGGCTGCCGACCGACTTCACGACCGTGTGGACGCCCCAGCCGAGAACCAGGACGAGGAACGCGAGAACGGCGATGTTGGCGGCGATCGCAGTCAAGGCGGCGATCAGGAGCGGGCCGAAGTACACGCCGGCCGCGACCGCCCCGGCGCCGACGCCGGAGCCGAGCGCGATGCGCTGGACGGTCTTGTCGGGCGGGGCCTGGTGGATGTGCTGGTGCACGACCTGCGGCCCGGCGTACGCGGCGGGCAGAGACGCGGGGTCGGCGTAGACGTGGGTGCCGTCCGGGAGCTGGACGACGGTGGCGTGTGCGGGGAGTTCGGGCAGGTGGTTCACGGTCAGCCCCCTTCGGGGTAGGCACAGGGAACACACATGCCGAGCGAGGCCGGTATGACGTATCCGGCGTCGCGGCGGCATTCGGGGCAGGTACGGCGGGCGGCATTGGCCTTGGCCAGAGCAGCCGTCTTGGCCGGGGTCATCGGTCGGACCGGCTTCGCCCGGTCGACGCGGTAAAGAAACGCGGCGAGCGGGCCGCGCCGGAAGCGCGGCCGCAGCACCTGGCCAGCGATGTCCTGCCCACCCGGGCGGAGCCCCAGGGCCCGTAACTGCCGGCGGGTAGCGAGGCCGTCGGGGGCAAGGCGCCAGGGGAAGGTTGGCAGGCCGTGGACTCTTCCCGTCGGATCGTGGCAGTCGGCGAACGACAGGCTCATCCGGCCACCGCCGCCGCGTCCCGCTCACGCTCAGCCTTCAAGGCCTCGCGCACGATCCGAGCCTTGGCCGGGGAGGTGCGCAGGGCCTTGCGGATTCCTTCACCGGTCAGCTTCTCGATCGGCCACGACTCCGTCAGGCTCCGCGCCTCACCGAGCAACTCGGCATCGGTGCGGGTCGGTCGGGTCGATCGGGCGGCCGCCGGGACTCGACCGGTCGCCCGACGGGGGCGCGGTGATTCAGCCGCCGCGATGAGCTGCGGACGCTCTTCGATCGGCTCGACCGGGGCGGTGGTGGAAGAGTCCACCTCCTGCTTCGGCTCCGGCAGCTCGACCGGCGGTTCGCCCTGCTCAGGGGTCGACCGATTTACGGTGGTCTGGGCTAATTCTTGAGCGGTCGGTTTGATCGGGGGCTTGTGGTGGAGGACTTTGGCGACGAGGTCTGAGCCGAAGTAGATCGACCCAACTGGGAGCGACGTCGCCAGCAGGACGAGCGCCCAGTTGGCGGGGTCCCAGTCGGCCAGTCGAGTCCAGTCGATCGACTCGGCGTGCAGTTCGGGCAGCAGACCGTGGACGTAGTTCAGGACCAGCGAGGCGAGCGTGTAGGACGCCAGCACTCGCAGGGCGAAGCGGCGGGCCTCATCGGTCAGCACGAGGGCTGCGACGAGTGCGAGGGCCATCAGGCCGTCGACAACGAACGGGTACAGCGTCGCCGCCGTGCCGTCCGCACCGATCGCCCTGGCGACGTCCCGCAGGGCGTTCCAGGAGACCCGGAAGGCCATGGCGACCACGACGACCAGCGCGAGGACAAGCGCGGCTTTCGCCTTGCGGTTCATGCCGCGTCGCCGGAGGAGGGGAGGTGGGCGGCCCGGTTCTCCAGCGCGGTCCGCTCCGCCAGTACCCGTCGGCACGCCCGGCGGAGCCGCTGCTCGTCCACCTCGGTGGGCGTCCGGTCCAGCGTCATGATCTGCGCGTCCAGCAGGTCGCGCTCCGCCAGGATCAGCGGCAGCTCCTGCTCGATCGCGTTCAGCTCCGCGTCCGACGGCTCCAAGCCGTCCGACCACGGGGTAACGAGGTTCTGAAGTGCAGCGATGGACTTCATGGGTCTTGCTCCTTCGAGAGAGGAACGGGCCCGAACAGCAGCCCCCGGCGTCCTACCGCCGGGGGCTGCACTTCGTTGAGGAGGTGAAGCGGGAAGAACTCCGGCTCCCCTCGACTCCGCCCGTGCGAGACGGGCGGAGGAGGCAACCGGCCGCGGCCGAGGACGGCACGGAAGGTTGAGCAGCACGCATGTCTCCTTCAGGTCTAGGACCTGGCGTAGGCGTATGGAGACGGGACCTTTCGGTCTAAGCCCTCCGGTGAATGACAAGGCGCCGGGTCGCCTCCCCCCGTCCGATGCGGGGCTCCTGGTTGTGCGTTCATGCAGGTCAAAGCAGTGCTAGGCCCCCACGCTTTTGTTTGCCTAGGGGGTCTATGCGCTGACCTGATAGCCAAGGTAGGCAGTCCCGGCGTAGCCGTCAAGCCCCCCTGGCGGTATGGTTGCTAGACCCCCTAAGCGCGGAGGTTGTGAATGCACGCGGAGATGCAGCGAGTGGCCGAGGTCGCGACCCCTGTCGATCGGGCCAAGGCTGCGAGCGACCTGATGACGGACTACCAAGGGCGCGTCACCGAGCTGTCCCGGATCCGGCGGGAGGCCATTGAGGAAGCCTCTGCTGCCGGCATGTCTCAGTCGGAGATCGCCGCCCTGCTGGGCGTCAGCCGTGGCCGCGTCGGACAGCTCGCCTCCCAGGGGCCGCCCCCGGAGCGCGCCTTCTTCGGAACGGACCTCGTGACGATCTCCCTCGGCGGGAAGTACGAGGCGGGCAAGTCACCGTCCGAGAACCCCGGCGAGGTAGTCGCCAGGGAGGATCTCGGCAACTTCGACCGACTCCGAAAGCTGCTCGCGACGCTCAAGCTGGACTCTCAGTACGAGGTGATCCCGCCTAGCGGCATGGTGAACCTGAACCGCGACAACCACGTGGTGGTCTGCGGTCCGCGCCTGTCGCCGATCGTTGCGCAGGTGCTCGAAGGCGATGACTACCTGCGGTTCGAGAAGGACCACGCTTGGCACCTCGTGGATCTGAAGACGGAGGAGCGCTACAGGTCCCCGATGGACGAGGACGGCACCGCCGGGGATTTCGGCTACCTGGCTCGCCTCCCCCGTCTAGACGGGCGAGGGACCTTCCTGTACGCGGCCGGGATCCACGCCATCGGTGCGAACGGTGTCGTCCACTGGCTGGAGAACAACCTGCCGGAGCTCTATCGCGAGGTGCGCACTCGCCGCTTCTCGACGCTGATCTCTTGCCTGTATGACCCCAAGACGCTGGAAGTCCTGGAAAGCAAGAGGGTCACCCCGATCTACCGACACGAGGCGTGACATGTACGTGAGCGTTGCAACTCAGGCAGGAAGCCCCGCTCCGAACGAGGACTGGGTGGGCGCCACACCTTCTCTGGCTGTAGTGCTGGATGGGCTCAGCACCGCGGGCTTGGACACCGGTTGTCGGCACGGTGTTCCTTGGTACGTGGCTCAGCTTGGGGGCCATCTCGTCGCAGCGCTCACCGTGGCGGACAAGTCTCTCTCGGAGGGGTTGGCGCAGGCCCTGGAACAAGTCGCGGCACTGCACCCGACTTGCGATCTGGCGAACCCCGGTACGCCTTCAGCCACCGTGGCACTCCTCCGCGAGCAGGGGGATCACTTCGACCACCTCGTTCTCGCCGATTCGCCGATCGTCCTCCAGAAGCAAGACGACGTCGTCGTACTCACGGATCTTCGCGTCGATGAGGTCTGTGCAGAGCAGCGGGCGGAGACGGAGCGGTACGAGACTGGGACCCCGGACCATAGTGCAAGCGTGGCCAGGCTCGTGGCCGCGCAGCGTGCGATCCGAAACACAACCGAGGGGTACTGGGTCGCCTCCGCGCACCCAGTCGCCGCCTTCCACGCCTTGACCGGGAGCGTGCCGGCGGAAGAGGTCCGTGCGGCTGCGGTCCTATCGGATGGCACCTCCCGCCTTGTCACCGAGTACCAGATGGCCACCTGGGGGAATGTCTTCGATGAACTACGTGCACACGGCCCGGCGTCACTGATCGGCACTGTCCGAAAGGTGGAGGCCACCGACCCTCATGGGCGGCGGTGGCCCAGGTACAAGGTCGGGGACGATGCCGCCGTGGCCTTCTGCCTGCCCGATCACGCCCAGGGGAACCAGTTGCCCTCGGACGGGCATCGCCCGCCCCCTCTCCCGTAGCGGGGTGAAGTGCATCGCGCAAGCCCCACGCACGCGAAGCGACCGCTCAGCGAACCCTTAAAGTGATCTGCGCCACACAAAATTGGCCCGGCAAATAGCGGGCTTGGCCATCTATATGGGCGGGCAGTAGCAGCGGAAAGGGAAGCGTTCCCGCTGGTCGGGCGGCCAGGGGCCTGCGAACTGCTCTGGACCCCGGTCCCACAACTCGCCCGACAGACACCCTTCAGAATGAAGCGTGGCGCAAGTCACAGAACTTGCTGTGGGCTGGGGCCCGATGAGCCAATAGTTCACGAAGCGGCCGCCCATCGGAAGCTTCCCCAACTGCCCTATGGTCCGCAGCCCTTAACGGGCTGCGGCCCCCTGCTGTGAACAGGGGGCCGCTGGGTTTTCGTAGATCGACACCCAAGAGGGAGCCATTACCCATGGCCCAGTTTAGTGCTGCGAGCCCGAAGCGCGACAAGGGGCGTAAGGACGGTCTGGTCGCTGCGGCGACCATCCTGGCCGGTATGACCCTTAGCGGCCTCGCGGTCGCGGGGATCGTAGGGCCCGGCGAAGCGACGGCTGTCGCCACGATCGCCGCGTCGACCGCAACCGTCTACGCCCTCGTCCGGCGCCGGGATGCGGTAGGCAAGCAAGACGGCCCGACGGAGCTGAACAGCTGAAGGGCGGAGGAGGATGGGGACGGCCTCCGGCCGCCCCCATCGCCTCGCTCCACCCGTCTCAGTTCCCGTCTCGTTCAGGTCGGTTCAGCAGCGTTCACCACCGACCACACCCCGGGTGGACAGGCAATCGAGGACGCTCGTGAACGCAGGTGAACGGCCGCGAATCCGGCTCTAACTTGTACCAACAGACTTGGAAAGCGTGTTGGGGGCAACCCCTCACGAGTTCGAATCTCGTATCCTCCGCCATTGCTCTCACCGGGCAATACGTTGAAGAGCCCCACCGCTTGCGGTGGGGCTCTTTGCGTTCCGTGGTCTCAGGAGCTGGAACAGACCGAGCCCAGGCTAAGACGGCCGGGGCAGCTTCGGCCGGGTGGTGATCTCGGCGACCACATGGGTGTCGAGCAGATAGATCACTCGCCATCCGCCTGCACGCTGTGGTCCACGGGCCCATGCCTGAAGACCACCCTGGGCCGGACAACCCTGGAGAGGGCCTGGAACAACCCGACTCCGACCCGTGAGCGGGGATCTTTCGCCGTGCGAGACATCCACACCCACCGGATGGGTCATCCTTGAGCCCGGTGCCGGACTGGCCGAGGTCCGGCCACGGCCCGTTTCCTGGCCGGAGGAGAGGTTTCCATGGCGTCCGGATCAACACTGACAGCCTGGCTGAGCGGTCTCGACGGCCCGCGCCTGGCACGCGTGCTCGCGACACGGACCGACACCGCGTCCCCTCCGGAGCCCCGCTCGGTGGGGGAGCTGGCGGACCGCCTTCAGCGGCCGGGGTCGGTGGCACTCGCGCTGCCCCTGCTCACCCTGCCCGACTTGCAGGTGGCCGAAGCCGTGGCGGCGCTCGGTACGAACGCGTCGCGCGAGGCCCTGGCGAAACTGCTGGGGGCGACGGCAGGCCAGGCCGGCCTCGCGCTGGAAGCGGTCCTGGAGACTCTCGCCGGGCACGCGCTGGTCTGGTCGGACCACAACGGAAGGCTCCACACGGCGGCACCGTTGCGGCGAGCGTGGGACGCGCCGCTCGGGCTGGACGCACCGCTTGCCGAGCTGCTGGCGGACATGACCTCCGACGAGCTGCGCGGCATGTTGGCGGCGCTGGGCATCAAGCCGCCCGGCACCAAGCAGCAGCGTATGACGGCGCTCGTCGCGCACCTCAGCGACCCGAAAGTCGTTGCCGAAGTGGTGGCACGAGCGCCCGCGGTCACCCAGAAGCTGCTGACCCACCGGGCAGGGTCTGCGCCGAGGCCGCCGCAGGCCCTCGTGTTCGGGACCCCTGGCCCCGTCCTCGAACCGGGGGCGCGATGGGCACTCGACCGGGGCCTCCTGATCCAGGACCGCCGCCGATACGGTCCCGCGCGCATGCCCGTCGAAGTCGCCCTGGCGTTGCGCGGGCCCACCTGGCACGCCCCCTTCGACCCGCTCGCACCGTCTCCTCAGCTGGTGTCCATCACCCCCGCCGACGTGGAGCGGGAGGCTGCCGCCGCGGCCACGGCGTTCGCGGCCCACGCCGCCTCGGTTCTCTCGGCATGTTCCTCGGCTCCGCCGGCCAGGCTCAAGTCCGGTGGGATCGGTGCACGTGAGCTGGCCCGGATCGGCAAGGCCGCCCAAGCCGACGATGCCGTGGTCCGCATCACCTTGGAGACCGCGTACACGGCCGGGCTGCTGGCCCGGGACGGCGACCGCGTGGCGCCGACCGAGGCCTATGACGTCTGGGCGGAACAGGAGCCCGCAGAGCGGCTGTCCACGCTGCTCCAGGCATGGCGCGAACTGCCACTCACCCCTACCCGGGCGCGCGACGAAGACAACAGGGCGCTACCTGCCCTCGCGGGAGCACCGCCCTGCAACGGCTGCCGCCAGGCCCGCCACGGGCTGTTTGCCGCGGCGGCACAGCTCCCAGCCGGTCAGGGGGTGAAGAACGCGTCCGATCTCGGACCGATGGTGGCCTGGCATCGCCCGCTCGCCGACGCCTCGCCTACGGACATCACCCCGTTCGCCACGGTGATCCGCGAGGCCGAAATGTTCGGAGTGATCGCCCGAGGCGCTCTGTCGGCTCTGGGCGCCCATCTGCTCGCCTACGACGCGGAAGGACTGACTGCCACCTGCCGCCGACTGCTGCCCCCGGCCGCCGAAACCGCCCGGATCGGCGGCGACCTCACCGCCGTCGTCGCCGGCACACCGGCCGCGCGGGTCGCCTTGGTCCTCGATGCCACCGCGGACAGGGAAACCAGTGGCACGGCCTCGGTGTGGCGGTTCAGCTCCGCGAGCATCCGACGGGCCCTGGACGCCGGCCGCGCCCCGGGGGACATCGCAGCCGATCTGGCCGCCATCGCAGCCGGGCCCCTGCCCCAGCCGCTGTCCTATCTCATCGCCGACACCGCGCGGGGCCACGGACGCGTGCGCATCGCCCCGGCCGCCTGCGTCCTCCACGGCGAGGAGCCGGCGCTCCTGGCCGAACTCGCCGCCCACCGGGGGCTCTCCGAGCTCGGCTTGCGCCGGCTCGCGCCGACTGTTCTGGTCAGTCGTAGCTCGCTCGACACAACCCTCGCAGCGCTCCGCGCCGAGGGCTACGCCCCCGTCGCCGAAACGGCCGGGGGAACCGTACGCGTCGAGAAGGTCCGGCCCCAGCGGGCGGCCGCTCCTGTTCCGGCCCCTCGGCTGACCGGCGACAAGCACGGCACCCCCAGCACGGCCATCCGCACGTCGAAGGTCCCGGGCGGCGCCGACATTGCCGATCTGGCTGTCCGACTGCTGGCCGCACCACCGACCATGCCGGAACCCGACCCCTTCGGCAGCGGAGTCCCCTTCGGAACGGACACCGAGGAGATCGTCGCCGGATACGCGAAGCACCTGTCGTACAGCGATGTCCGCCAGCTCGCCCAAGTCATCGACACCGGCACCGCCATCACCATCGAGTACGTCGCGACCTCGGGCAGTCGCACCGTACGCACCCTGAGCAGCCTGGAACTCGACCCGCCCTACCTGGAAGCCTGGTGCCACCTGCGCGAAGCCGAACGCGTCTTCACGCTCTCCCGCATCCACAGCGTCATGCCCCAGTAGGCCGAACGGGCTCAGGGACCGGAGACCGGTCTCAGTTCCGGTCTCATTCGTACTCGTCCAGGGCCATCCGGCGAACCCTCTGGGTTAGCTTCCACCCCAGGCCAGGACGGGTACGACCCCATCCGGACAGGCATACGAACACTGCCCGAGCGCGTGGACGGATAGGGATCATGCGGTGGCGCGGCGTGCGGTCGCCATGACGAACGAGACGGGGAACAGCATGGTCGTCCACACCGCGGTGCCGCTCGGCGTCGAGGCTCCGAGGGTCCACGGGCGGGTCTGGTACGCCTCGTACGGCTCCAACATGCACATGGACCGGCTGGCCGCCTACATCGCCGGCGGGACGCCGCCCGGCGCGACGCGCTCGTATCCCGGCTGCCGGGACCGGCGGGCGCCGGAGCGGTCGATCGCCGTCCAGCTCGGCGGATGCCTCTACTTCGCCACCGAGTCCCCGGTGTGGACGGGAGGGAGGGGCTTCTACGACCCGGCGGCGCCCGGCCGGCTGCTGGGGCGGGCCCACCTCGTGACCGTGAGCCAGCTGTCGGACATCGCCGCACAGGAGATGTACCGGGAACCGGGGGCGGACCTCGACCTCGCCACGGTGCTGCGCGACGGCCGCGACGCGGCGGGCAGCGGCCGGTACGAGACCTTGATCTGCCCGGGGACGGTCGAAGGCATCCCCGTGCTGACCTTCACCGCCCCGTGGTCCCTCCGGGACGTCGAGCCGCTCATGCCGTCCGCCG
Organism: Streptomyces sp. NPDC059957; assembly: GCF_042730015.1. Classification (NCBI taxonomy): domain Bacteria; kingdom Bacillati; phylum Actinomycetota; class Actinomycetes; order Kitasatosporales; family Streptomycetaceae; genus Streptomyces; species Streptomyces sp. NPDC059957. Next base: position 17,678 of record NZ_JBHWMB010000072.1, read on the forward strand.
CGTATCTGCGGTACCTGGCGGGCGGCCTGCTGGAGGCGGGACCGTGGGAGGAACGGGAGATCGCCGACTACCTGTCCGCCTGCTCGGGCGCGACCGGCAACTGGACACCGCGACAGGTGCTCGAACTGCTCGTGGGGCGGGGCGGAGTGGACGGTCACGGACGCCCACCGGAGGCCCCGCACTAGCGTGGGGCCATGGATGCGGCACAGGAGTTTGAGGATCACCGATCGCGGCTGTTCTCGCTGGCGTACCGGATGCTCGGCTCGGCGGCCGAGGCGGAGGACGCCGTGCAGGACGCGTACCTGCGCTGGCACGGGGCCCGGCCCGGTCAGGTGGCCGCGCCGGGGCCGTGGCTGGCCAAGGTGGTCACCAACCTGTGCCTGAACCGGCTCGCCTCCGCCCGGGTGCAGCGCGAGGAGTACTTCGGGCCCTGGATCCCCGAGCCGGTGGGGACCGGCGCCGGGGCGCTGGGGCCGATGGAGACGGCGGAGCAGCGGGACTCCGTGTCGTTCGCCGTGCTGACGATGATGGAGCGGCTGTCGGCCCCCGAGCGGGCCTGCGTGGTGCTGCGCGACGCCTTCGACTACAGCCACCGGGACATCGCGGGCGTACTCGACTGCTCCGAGGCGAACGCGCGCCAGCTCTACCGCCGGGCCAAGCAGCACCTGGCCGACGGCCGGCCGCGGTTCACCACCTCGCGCGAGCAGGACGACGAGCTGCTCGCCCGGTTCCTGGCCGCCGCCTCCGAGGGCGCGATGGACCGGCTGGAGCAGCTCCTCTCCGACCAGGTCGTCGTCTGGTCGGACGGCGGCGGCAAGGCGAGCGCGGCGAGCCGGCCGGTGGCCGGGCGGGACAAGGCGGCCCGCTTCCTCGTCGGTCTCTTCTCCCGGTGGGTCAACGGCGTGGAGATCGGGTTCGCCGAGGTCAACGGCGTTCCGGCGGTGGTCGGCCGGGCGGATGGCGAGCTGACCGCGTTCGGGGCGCTGGAGCTCGGCGAGGGCGGGATCACCGGTGTCAGGCTCGTCCTGAATCCGGACAAACTCACCTTCCTCGCAACTCAGCTCCGAAAGCTGTCACAGAACGGCTGACCCGCCGGTTCTCCATCGGTGACGGCGCGATCGACGAGGGATTCGGAAGGCTGGGACTGTGGGACCGATGGAGAACGACACGATCATGGTGACCGGTGCGACGGGCACGCTCGGCCGCGAGGTGCTGGAACGGGTCCGCCGCACCGGCCGCCCGGTCCGCGCGCTGACGCGCGGCACCGCGCTGCCCGACGACGCCGGCGTGGACTGGTACACCGGCGACCTGACCACCGGCGCCGGACTCGACGAGGCACTCGCGGGCGTCGTCACGGTCATCCACTGCGCGAGCGACATCCGGCACTTCAAGAACGACGTCCCGGGCTTCCGGCACCTGCTGGAAGCCGGGAAGCGGGCCGGCGTCGGGCACGTCGTCAACATCTCGATCGTCGGCGTCGACCGGATCCCCTACCCGTACTACCGGGTCAAGCTGGAGGGCGAGCAGCTGCTCGCCGCCTCGGGGACCGGCTGGACCAACCTGCGGGCCACCCAGTTCCCCGCGCTGCTCGACCTCGCCTTCGGGGCCCTGTCCAAGCTCCCGGTCGTCCTCGTACCGTCCGGCACCGACTGCCAGCCGGTCGACGTGGGCGAGGTCGCGGACCGGCTGGTCGAGCTGGCCCTCGGCGACCCGGCCGGCCGGGTGCCCGACTTCGCCGGCCCGACCGTGTACCCGGCCGCCGCTCTCGCCAGGGACTGGCTGCGCGCCGCGGGCAAGCGCCGTGCCGTCCTTCCCGTCCACGTCCCCGGCAGGATCGGGGCCGCCTGGCGCGCCGGCCACCTGACCGCACCGGGCCACGCGCTCGGCCGGCGCACCTGGGAGCAGTACCTCGCCGAGCGGGTCGCCCACTGACCCCGCGGCCGACCGGGCGGGCCGGGCCGGGCCGAGCGGTCCGCCTCGGCTTTCGCCCGCTCCGCCGTGGAGGAACTGAGCCTGCTGCTCCACGTGAACAAACAGGTGGACGGACAGACGGATGCGTCGGACCGCTGGACATGCGGGCGCGCATACCCGCACATACCGTTTCTCGAGACGGCGCAGGAGGTCGCGGGCGGGAAGCGGGTGGGGTGGATGGACTGGCTCAGGACGGAGATCTTCCAGCCCTATCCCGAGCTGCTGATCTTCCTGACCATCGCCGTCGGCTTCCTGCTCGGCCGCCTCCGGTACAAGTCCATCGCGCTGGGCGCCGTCACCGGCTGCCTCGTCGCCGGGCTGGTCATCGGCTCCCAGGCGAAGGTCGAGATCGACGGCCCGATCAAGTCCGTCTTCTTCCTGATGTTCCTCTTCGCCCTCGGCTACGACGTCGGCCCGCAGTTCTTCCGCGCCCTGCGCAAGGACGGCCTCCCCCAGGTGGTCCTCGCCCTCATCGTCTGCGTCACCGGACTCGCCTCCGCCTGGGCCTTCGCCACCCTCGCCGGTTACGGGCCCGGCCTCTCCGCCGGGCTGCTCGGCGGCGGCCTCACCCAGTCCGCCGTCATCGGCGTCGGCTCCGACGCCATCTCCCACCTGCCCGGCGTCAGTGCGGCCGAGGCGCGGGACCAGTCGCATCTGATCGCCGTCGCCTACGCGGTCACGTACCCCCTCGGTACGGTCCTGCCCGCGCTGCTCCTCGCCGGTTTCCTGCCCCGCCTGCTGCGCCGGGACCTCGCGGTCGAGAGCGCCGTGCTCGCCGCCGACCTGGAGGCCGCCGAGGACGACCCCGACGCCGGGGAGGGCTATTACAAGCACGTGCTGCGCGCGTACGCCGTCGACGTGGCGGCCTTCGCCGGGCGCACGATCGGGGACTTCGAGGCGGAGCAGAAGGCCGCCGGACGGCGGCTCTACATCACCCGGCTGCGCCGCGGCGGGGAGATCCTGGAGCACACCGCGGACACCCGCGTCGAGATCGGGGACGTCCTGGCCGTCAGCGCGGTCCGCGGCGACCTGGTCGCGTACGACGCGCGCACGCACATCGGGATGGAGACGGACGACTTCGAGCTGCTCGCCTACCGCACCGAGTCCCTGCACGTGGTCATCACCGACCGGAACCTCAGCGGCCGCACCATCCGCACCCTGCGCCACGAGGAGTTCATGCCGGGCGTCTTCGTCGACGAGCACTGGCGGGCCGGCGCCGACCTGCGGGTCCGCCTCGACAGCACGGTGGAGCGGGGCGACACCCTGGTCCTGACGGGGCCGCGCAGCCGGGTGGAGGCGGCCGCGGCGGAGCTGGGCACGCCGGTGCCGACCAGCTTCGCGACGGACATGGTGTGGATCGCGCTCGGGCTCTTCCTCGGCGGCTGCCTCGGCATCCCGGCGCTGCACGCGGCCGGGGCGCCGCTGTCGCTGTCCACCTCCACCGGGGCGCTCCTGATGGGGCTGGTCTTCGGCTGGATCCGGAGCAAGTACCCCACGTACGGGAACCTGCCGTCGGCGGCGCAGTGGCTGATGGGCACGCTCGGCCTGTGCGTGTTCGTCACGGTCGTCGGCCTCAACGCCGGCCCGAGCTTCGTCCCGGGCCTGCGCGAAGCCGGCTGGCCGCTGCTGCTCTGGGGCGCCGCCGTCACGACCGTGCCGCTGCTGGCCGGATTCGCCTACGGGCACTTCGTGCAGCGGCTCCCCCTCCCGATCCTGCTCGGCGCACTGGCCGGAGCCCAGACCACGACGGCCGCGCTCGGCGCCCTGACGGAACGCGCCCGCAGCCAGATCCCGGCCCTGGGCACGACGGTCCCGTACGCCTTGGGCAACGTGCTGCTGACGATGTGGGGGTCGGTGATCGTGCTGCTGCGGAGGTGAGCGGGCTGCTGCGGCGGTGAGCGCGGCCCGCGGCCGGGGCGCTCGGGATCGGGCTGCTGGAGCCGCCGGACGACTGGCTGGCCGGGCTGCCGGAGTGGGCCACCGGGCGCGGGATCCGGCTGACCAGCCTGGGCGAGGCGCGGGAGGTGCTGCGGGAACCGGCCTTCGTGAAACCGCCGCGCGAGAAGTCCTTCGCGGCCGCCGTGTACGCGGACGGCGCCGCGCTGCCCGAACTGCCGCCGGACACCCCGGTGCTGGTCTCCGGGGTGGTGGACTTCGCCGCCGAGTACCGGCTGTTCCTGCTGGACGGGGAGATCGCCGCCGGGAGCCGCTACGCCGTCCACGGACGGCTGGACCCCGCCCCGCTGGACGAGGATCCCCGGGCCGCGGAGGTACGCGCCTTCGCGGCCCGGCTGCTCGCGGTGGCGGGTGCCACCCTGCCGAGTGCCGTGACCGTCGACGTGGGCTTCGCCGGCGCCGCCGTGGTGGTCGTGGAGGCCAACATGGCGTGGTTCTCGAACTGTTACGCCGCCGATCCCGGCCGCGTCCTCGACGTGGTGCTCCGCTCGGCCGGCCCCCGCGCACGGGCCTCCGGAGCCGATCTACGGTTCGTGCGCGGCGCAACGGCCCAGGAGACGGCCTGGTGCGGTGAACCTTCCCGGTCACAGCACTAGCCGTGCGGGATCAGGGCCACCGGGCTGTGGGCGTGGTGGGCCACCGCGTGGTCCGTCGGGCCCATGCCGTGCAGGGGGCGGTGGTGGCGGCGGCCCACGACCAGGAGGTCTGCCTCGGCGGACTCGTCGAGCAGGAGCCGTGCCGGGTCGCCGGGGCGGGTCACGCACTCGGTCGGCACCTGTGGGTAGCGCGCTCCGGCCGCCGCCACCGCCGCTTCGAGCGGCTCCGGGTCCGCCGGGTCCGTGTGCACCGCGTGCACGGCGCGCAGCGGGAGCTTGTGGGTGGCCGCCCAGGCGTACGCGAAGTCGAGTACGGCGGCGTGGTCGCCCGCCGGGTCCACCCCCACGACGACCCCGTGTCCGTGCGGCGCGCACTCGGCGGGCTCCCGTACCAGGACGACGGGGACCTCGGCGCGCCCCGCGACGTGCAGCGCGGTGGAGCCGAGCAGCGGGACGACGTGGCGGTCCTCGCCGCTCGCGCCGAGCACGATCAGCCCGGCGTTCGCCTGGGCGGCCGCCCGCGGGATCTCGTTGCCGGGACCGCCCTCGGCGGTGGCCGCCTCGACGGTCAGGCCCCGATGGGTGGTGCGGAGCTCCTCGACCAGGGCCGTCAGTGCGGTCCTCGCCACGTGCTCGCTCGCGCCGAGGACGGGCTGGAACTCCACCGAGATCGGCTGGATGGTCGGCCAGGCCTGGCCCACGTGGAGCAGCCTGAGCGGCACCCCGGCCGCCAAGGCCTCACGGGCGCCCCACCGGGCGGCGGCGAGGCTCCGGGCGGACCCGTCGAACCCGACGAGGACGGGGAGCGCGGGCGAGGGGGGCGAAGTGGGCGGGGCGGGCTGGTCGGACGGGACGGACATCGGCGGCACCCTTCTTTCACATGCCGCGGCCAATTCCTGGTCGCTCTTACGACGCTACGCCAACTGCGCCTTTTGCCCTCTTTGTAGCTTCCCGCCTCTACCGGGCCCCCGGGAGCCTGGCGCAGAAGCCTGGCGGAGACGGGCCCCTCCCGGGCCCGTCAGGCCCTGGGCTGGTTCGGCGCGCTGTCTCCGCCGAGCCTGGGGCTGTAGGGGTGAGGCCTCCGAGCAGGGCCCTCAGACCGTCGCGAGGGAGATCTCGGTCGACTTGATCAGCGCGACGACGGAGGACCCGGCGGCCAGGCCGAGCGCCTCCACGGCGTCCTTGGTGATGGCGGCGGTCAGCCCGCCGCCGTTCACGTCCACCTTGACCGACGCCATGGCGCCGCCGGTGGCGATGCCGGCCACGGTCCCGGGGATCTGGTTGCGATGCTCAGGCTCATGAGTGGTTCGACCTCTTACACGGACGGTTCGGTCGTGCGGCCGGGGCAGGAGAACCGCACAAGATCGACGCCAGGCGGCTTTGGGGCGGCCTGCGTTCAACGCATCGCATCCGCCACCCGGAACCACCCGGGCGGCTCGCCGGTGCGTCAGGAAGAAATCTTCGGGGTTCCTGTCACATCCGTGCCGCGGCGCGGGTCAGTGCGGTGAGGAAGAAAAAACACCCGTCCGCACCGCCGGACGCACCGCCTACCGAGGAGCCCCTCATGGACATCGCCGCCACCATCGTCGCCGTACTCGCCGCCGCCATGTCGGGCTTCTCGGGGTACTCGCTCCTGCGCCGCGCCCCGTGGGTCGTGGAGGCCATGGAGCAGTACGGGGTCCCCCGGGCCTGGTGGACCCCGCTCGGCGCGGCCAAGGCCGCCGGTGCGCTGGGCCTGCTGGCCGGCCTCTTCGTTCCGGCCGTCGCCGTGGCCGCCGGCATCGGCCTCGTCCTCTACTACACCGGCGCCGTGATCACCGTGCTCCGGGCCCGGGCCTATGCCCACGCCCCGTTCCCGGTGATCTACATGGCCCCGGTGGTCGCCGCCTTCGCCCTCGGCTTTGCCGCATAGGGCGCAGGAGGTGCAGGAGGGTGCGGGGGCCGCCGCGGGCCCCCGCTCTGCCCGTCAGGCGAAGTTCGGCATCTCTCCGACCGTCTTCGTCACGTCGATCACCGCGAACGCCGCGCCCTGCGGGTCCGCCACCGCCGCGAAGCGGCCGAAGGGGCTGTCCATCGGACCGAAGTGCAGCTTGCCGCCGTGGGACTGGGTCTTGGCGACCGCCTCGTCGCAGTCCGGGACGGCGAAGTAGACCTGGACGTACGAGGGGATCTCCGGCGGGAAGTCGTCGCCCATGCCCATCCGGCCCAGCACCGGGTTCTCCGGGCCTCCCAGGCTGAAGACCTTGAAGTCCATCCCGGCCATCTCGGGGTCGTCGCCGGCGTCCATCTGCTGGGCTTCGTAGGGGAAGACCTGCGGGAGGAAGGCGTCCGCCTTGGCCACGTCGCGCGAGAAGAACTCGGCCCAGCAGTACGCGCCCGCCTCGCCGATCTTCTCGAAGCCCTTGTGGTCGCCGGGCTGCCAGACGCCGAAGACGGCGCCGCTCGGCTCCTTCGCGATGGCCATCGTGCCGAAGGAGCCGACCTGCATCGGCTCCATGAGGAGCTCGCCGCCGGCCGCCTTGATCTTCGCGGCCGTGGCCGCGGCATCGGGCGAGGCGAGGTAGAGACACCATTGCGAAGGGGCCTCCGCCCCCGGCATCGGCGGCACGATGGCCGCGACGGCCTTGCCGTCGGAGTAGGCCTGCGTGTAGTTGCCGTACTCGGTGCTGGACTCTCCGAAGGTCCAGCCGAGCACGTCGGCGTAGAAGGTCTTCGCGCCCTCCAGGTCGGAGAACATCGCGTCCGCCCAGCAGGGCGCGCCTTCCGTGAACTCAGCCATGATCGATCGACTCCTGTGTCGTGTACGACGTGACCCGTCTCGGTACTCACGCTAGGCGCGGGGTCTGACAATCGCGCGGGGAGCACCGCCGCGCGGGACCCTGGGTGCATGGACGACAAGAACAAGAGCGTCACCATCCGGCTCGCCCAGCAGCCGGAGGCCGACGAGCTGCTGGGCCGCAGCCCGCTCGCCGCGCTGGTCGGGATGCTGCTGGACCAGCAGGTACCCATGGAATGGGCGTTCTCGGGGCCGTACACGATCGCCCGGCGCCTCGGCTCCGACGACCTGGACGCGCACGCGATCGCCGCCTACGACCCGGAGGCCTTCGCCGCGCTGCTCTCCGAGAAGCCGGCCGTGCACCGCTACCCGGGGTCGATGGCGAAGCGGGTGCAGCAGCTGTGCGCGTACCTGGTGGAGCACTACGAAGGGGACGCGGCGGCGGTGTGGACCGGCGTGGGCACCGGCGCCGAGCTGCTGGCCCGGCTGCGGGCGCTGCCCGGCTTCGGGGAGCAGAAGGCGCAGATCTTCCTGGCGCTGCTCGGCAAGCGGCTCGGGGTGCGTCCGCGCGGCTGGCGCGAGGCGGCCGGCGGGTACGGGCCGGCGAACGTCTACCGGTCGGCGGCCGATATCACCGGCCCGGAGTCACTGGCCAAGGTGCGGGCGCACAAGCAGGAGGCGAAGGCCGCCGCGAAGGCCAACACGAAGGCCGGAAAAACCACCTAGTGCTGTGGCCGGGAAGGTTTGCCGGGTCGCGGCGTCCGGTGCGGTGCATCGCAAGGCGGAGGGCCACGGCTCGTACCGGACGTACTTCCGTGGTCCGACAACGCGGCGAGGTGCCGTGCCGGGCGTCGCGACCCGGTGAACCTTCCCGGTCACAGCGCTAGGAAGCGGCCACCAGCCGTGCCACGAAACGGAATTGAGGGTTCGCGCGGGTGCTCTCGCCGTTGTCCGACCCTGCCCCTAAGCTCCTGATCATGACTGAGAATCTGACGCGCGCCGCCACCGCCGAAACCATCTCCGATGGCCCCGGCAGCCTGATCACCCTGCTCACGGACAACGCCGAGCTCACCTGCAACATGTCCAGCCTCGAGGTCGGCGCGGCGGGCGCCCCGGTGCACTTCCACACCAAGGCGACCGAGTTCTTCCACGTCACGGACGGCAGGCTCGACGTCCTGCTCGGCGACGAGATACACACCCTGACCAAGGGCGACTTCCTCACCGTGCCGCCCGGTGTGAAGCACGCCTTCGCCCCGGCCGCGGGCAGCACCGCCGAGGTCTTCGTCGGCTTCACCCCCGGCATGGGCCGCTTCGACTACTACCGGCTGCTCGGCCGGGTCCGGGAGGGCCAGGCCACGGTGCAGGACATCATCGACAGCCAGCCGGTCTACGACAACCACTACGCGGAGAGCGACGCCTGGGCCGGCCGCCTGAAGCGCAGCGCCGAAGCGTAGATCTCGTCGGGGTCGAGCCGTCGCAGCTCCTCCGCGATGAGCTCGGCGCTGCTGCGGATCTTCAGCGCCACCTTGCGGTCGGGGCTGCCCGGCAGGAGCAGGGTGGCCAGCACCCCGTCCGGGCGGTCCACGCGGATCTCCCCGGCCGTGGTCGTCAGCCGGACCCGGGTGATGACCGGGCCCTCGGTCGCCACCCGCTCCACGGGCACGCCGAGCCGGTCCTCCAGCCAGCGGGCCAGCAGCTCGGAGCTCGCGTTGCCGGGCTCGCTCTCCACGGCCGCGCCCGTCACCGGGAGCGGCTTCTGGTCCAGGGCGGCGGCCAGCAGCGAGCGCCACGGGGTGAGCCGGGTCCAGGCCAGATCGGTGTCCCCGGGCTCGTAGGCGCCGCCCCGGACGTCGAGCGCGGCGACCGGGTCGGCGGCGGCCTCGGCGTCCGTGATCCTGCGCTGCGCGAGGGCGCCCAGCGGGTCCCGGGCGGGGGCGGCCGGGGCCTCGGCGGGCCACCAGGCCACCACGGGCGCGTCCGGCACCAGCAGCGGGAGCACCACGGAGCCCGCGTGCTCGTTGAGGGTCCCGTGCAGCCGGAGCAGCACGATCTCCCCGGACCCGGCGTCGGCGCCCACCCGCAGCTCGGCGTCGAGCCGGTTCTGCCGCTGCCGGTGCGAACCGCGGGCGGTGCGCTTTATGACCGCGATGATCCGGCAGGGGTGCTCGCGCGAGGCCTCGGAGGCCGCGCGGACGGCGTCGTAGGCGTTCTCCTCGTCCGTGGCGACGAGGAGGTTGAGCACGAGCCCCATCGTGGGGCTCCCGATGGCCCGTCGCGCGTCGAGGAGGGCCCGGTTGACCTTGCTGGAGGTCGTATCGGTGAGTTCGGTCCGCATGCTCCGAGTCTCGCAGGCCGTACGGGAGCCCGGGTACGGAAGTGCTCCCCGCCCCGGGAGTTCAGCGGCGCCGCCTGGCCGTGCCGAAGATGGACCGGGAGATCTCGCGGCCCAGCTGCGTACCGATCGACCGGGCCAGGGAGCGGAAGAGCCCGCTGCCCACCACCTGTTCCGCCAGCGAGGGATCCGGCTTCGGCGCCGCCTTCGCGGTCGCCTTCGCCTGCTTCTCCGCTTCCGCCGCGGCCGCGGCGGCCTCGGCTTCGGCCTCCGCCGCTGCCTGATCGGCGCTGATCTTCTCGTACGCCGATTCCCGGTCGACGGGCTCCGCGTAGCGCGAGTAGAGCAGCGAGGACTTCACTGCCTGGTCCAGCGCGGCCGCGTCGATCGGTGCCATCAGCGACTGGGGGGCCCGCAGCCGGGTCGCCGCCACCGGCGTCGGCGCGCCGTTCTCGCTGAGCACCGTGATCACCGCCTCGCCCGTGCCCAGCCGGGTCAGCAGCTCCTCCAGGTCGTAGTCGGAGTTCGGGAAGGTCTTCACCGTCGCCTTCAGCGCCTTCGCGTCGTCCGGGGTGAAGGCGCGCAGCGCGTGCTGCACCCGGTTGCCGAGCTGCGCCAGCACGTCGGCCGGCACGTCCTTGGGGGTCTGGGTGACGAAGAAGACGCCGATGCCCTTGGAGCGGATCAGCCGGACCGTCTGGGTGATGGCTTCGAGGAAGGCCTTCGAGGCCCCGTTGAACAGCAGGTGCGCCTCGTCGAAGAAGAAGACGAGCTTGGGCTTGTCCAGATCGCCGACTTCCGGAAGGTCGGTGTACAGGTCCGCCAGCAGCCACATCAGGAAGGTGGAGAAGAGCTGTGGCTTGTCCTGGACCGCCGGGAGCTCCAGTACGGAGACCAGTCCGCGCCCGTCCGCCGCCGTCCGGAGGAATTCGCTGGTGTCGAATTCGGGCTCGCCGAAGAATTCGGCGGCCCCTTGCTGCTCGAAGGCGGTGAGCGCCCGCAGAATCACTCCCGCGGTCACCGTGGAGAGTCCACCGATGCCCTTGAGCTCGGGCTTTCCCTTGTCCGAGACGAGGAACGCGACGACGGCCCGCAGGTCCTTGAGGTCGATCAGCTCCAGGCCCTTGGTATCGGCGTAGTGGAAGATCAGCCCCAGCGACTGCTCCTGCGTCTGGTTGAGCTGGAGCACCTTGGACATCAGGACCGGCCCGAAGCTCGTCACGGTGGACCGGAGCGGGATTCCGGGGCCGATGCCGCCCAGCGAGTAGAACTCGCTGGGGCACCCCGTGGCCTCCCATTCCTGGGCCACGTCCTTGGCCCGTTCCTCGATCTTCTCGTTGGTCGTGCCGGGCGCGGAGATCCCCGAGACGTCACCCTTGATGTCCGCGAGGAAGACCGGGACGCCCTGGGCCGACAGCTGCTCGGCGATGAGCTGCAGCGTCTTGGTCTTGCCGGTTCCGGTGGCTCCCGCGACCAGTCCGTGCCGGTTGAGCATCGACAGCGGGATGCGGATCTGGTGCTCCGGCAGGCAGGCCCCGTCCCAGAGCAGGGCACCCAGATCGAGCGCGGGTCCGGTGAAGGCGTACCCCGCGGCGATCTGGCCGGCAGGGGACGCGGGGTCGGTGCTCTGGCTCATATATCACTCCCGAAATAGCACTCTTCGTCACCTTTGCACCGTCATCGCAAGGCTGCGCCCGCAGGCCCCCGCCCGGTAGGCTTTCCGTGTGATCTTCAAGCGCATCGGAAATAGGCGGCCGTACCCCGACCACGGCAGGGAAACCACCCGGCAGTGGGCGGATGTCGCCCCGCGCCCGGTCCGGCTCGACCAGCTTGTGACCACCAAGGGCCAGCTCGACCTCGAAACGCTGCTCGCCGAGGATTCGACCTTCTACGGGGACCTCTTCGCCCACGTCGTGAAGTGGCAGGGCGACCTGTACCTGGAGGACGGCCTGCACCGCGCCGTCCGCGCCGCGCTCCAGCAGCGCCAGGTCCTGCACGCGCGCGTCCTCGAACTGGGCTGATCCGCCGCTGATCCACCCTTCCGGGGCTCCGGACCGGCCCCGCCCGGGTGTCGGATAGGTCCCGGTTGCGCCTTTCGGGTCAGTCTTGCCCTATCAACAGATGATTCAGTGGGCATCGGCAGCGGTCGGCATTACGCTGCGCACATGAGCATGCTCACTCCCCCTGGCATGGGCGGAAAGTACAAGGTCACGGGAGCGGCTTACCCCCGCATGACCCGCCCTCGACGCCGCCGCCGGATCGTCCTCCTGGTGCTCGGATCGATCATCGGGCTCGCCCTGATCGCTTACGGGGCCGTGCAGCTCATCGATGTGTTCGGCGGGGACGCGGACAAACGCAAGACCGCCGCCGCGGCGAAGGGCTGCGCCACCCCCGCCCCCAAGGCGGGCTCCACCGCCGCCGCCGCGCCGAAGGTCGTCCTCCCGCCGCCCGGCGGGATCACGGTCAACGTCTACAACGCGACCCCGCGCGCGGGCCTCGCCAAGGCCGTGGGCGACGAGCTCAAGAGCCGCGGCTTCACCATCGGGAAGGTCGGCAACGCCCCCGCCGACTTCGACAAGAAGGTGCCGGGCGCCGGGATACTGGTCGGCTCGCCGCAGACGGACAAGGCCGCCTTCTCCGTCCTCGGCACCAACCTCGCCGGCGCCACCCAGCAGACCGACACCCGCGAGACCGCGGACATCGACCTGATCCTGGGCGACGCCTTCAAGGAGCTCACGCCGAAGGCCGACGCGGACAAGGCCCTGGCGGCCCTGGCCAACCCCCAGCCCGCGGCGCCCGCCAAGAAGTGCTGACCGGCCGGCCGCCCCACCGGCTGACCGGCTGACCGACCGAGAAAGCCCGGCCCCCGAAGCGGGGGCCGGGCTTTCCAGCTGTGTGCGGGCCGGTTACTCCGCCGAGCCGTACATGCGGTCGCCCGCGTCGCCCAGCCCCGGCACGATGTAGCCGTGCTCGTTGAGCCGCTCGTCCACCGCGGCCGTCACCACCGTCACCGGCGTGCCCGCCAGCTCGCGCTCCATGATCTCGACGCCCTCGGGCGCGGCCAGCAGCACCACCGCGGTCACGTCGTCCGCACCGCGCTTGATGAGCTCCTTGATCGCCGCGACGAGCGTGCCGCCGGTGGCGAGCATCGGGTCCACCACGTAGACCTGACGGCCCGAGAGGTCCTCCGGCATGCGCGTCGCGTACGTGGAGGCCTCCAGGGTCTCCTCGTTGCGGACCATGCCGAGGAAACCGACCTCGGCGGTCGGCAACAGCCGCACCATGCCGTCGAGCATGCCGAGACCGGCGCGCAGGATCGGTACGACCAGCGGCCGCGGGTAGGAGAGCTTCACGCCGGTGGTCGGACCGACCGGGGTGACGATGTCGGCCTGCTCGGTGCGCACGTCCCGGGTGGCCTCGTACGCGAGCAGGGTCACCAGCTCGTCGGCGAGGCGCCGGAAGGTGGGGGAGTCGGTGCGCTTGTCGCGCAGGGTGGTGAGTTTGTGCGCCACCAACGGGTGATCCACGACCTGCAAACGCACAACATCCTCCAAGACTCAGCTGCCGGGCTTTCACCTGCGACCTGCGACGCCGCTACCTGCGACCGCTCTACCTGCAAAAACGGCCGCAAATGCGCGACCCACACCCAAAAGGCTACGCGCTGCTCCCACCCCTTCGCGCCCGAAGCGGTGGCCACGTCCGCAAACCCCTGAAGATGCGACCCGCCCGGACCCCCAGCACGCTGGACTGATGACGCACGCAATGGTGGTCGCCGCAGTCGACGGATCCGAACACAGCCTCAAGGCCCTGGAGTGGGCAAGGGCGGCGGCAGTGCGCCACGGCACCGGGCTCGTCGTCGCCCACGTGCTGTCCGACAGCGTCCAGCTGTACGCGGCACGCCGTTCCTCCCTGTACGACCGCGCCGAGCCCGAGGAGACCGAGGACCCCGTCAGCGTGCGCATACGGGCCCATCTTGCCGCAGGGGGCCGGCTGCCCTCCGAAGTCCGCTACGAGTCCCTGGAGGGCTCCGTCCCGGAGGCCCTGCGGGACATCGGGGAGGGCGCCCGGATGCTGGTGATGGGCTCCCGGGGCCGCGGCGGCTTCGCCGCGCTGCTGCTCGGCTCGAACAGCCGCGCCGTGGCCACCAGCGCCGCCTGCCCGGTGGTCGTGGTCGCGCACGAGGCGCGCGGGGTGGACGTGGCCGCCCAGGCCTCGGCCGGGCGCGTGGTGCTGGGCCTGCACGCCGCGGAGACGCCCGACAACGTACTGGACTTCGCGTTCACGGAGGCCGTCGCGCGGGCCACCACCCTGCAGGTGGTGTCGGCGTACAGCATCCCGCCGTCGCCGACGATGGTGATCGACAGCCCCTTCGCGGTGATCCCGCCGGAGGCGCGGGTGAGGGAGGACGAGGACGCGGTGCCGGCGGAGCGGGAGATGCTGCGCTCCCAGACGAAGCGGCTCGCGCCGTTCCGGGCGAAGTACCCGACCGTGCCCGTCGAGCAGGCCGCGGTGCCCGGGGACGCCGCCGGGCGCCTCGTCGCCACCTCGAACTCGGCGGCGCTGGTCGTCGTGGGCCGCCACCACCCGCGCCGGCACATCCGGTCCCTGATGATCGGCTCGGTCGCGAACGCCGTGCTGCAGCACGCGCACGGGCCGGTGGCGATCGTCCCGACGCTGTCGGAATCCACAGAGGACTCCCCGGTGGAGCCCCCGAAGGAGTCCGCATAACCGAGCCACCCGAGTCGCCGGAATTGTCGGAATCCGACTGAATTCCCTCCGAGTGGTGACAGAAGGTGGCATCAAACGGCCGGTCCGAGGGAAGGTGGGGGTTCGGGGGGACGGACCGGACCGGACCAGCCAGGGGCGGTGACCCATGCCCGATGACGATCACGAGCCGCTGGAGACGACGGCGCAGCGCAGAGCCCGGCGCGCGCAGTTCCTCCGCGACCTGCACGAAGCCCGGGAACTGCGCGACCGGGTCCAGCCCAGGCGCGCCCGCGCCGCCCGGATGCGCCAGCAGATGCGCATGCGCACCTTCCGCTGGTGAGACCTGCCCGGAGCCGTGCCCTGAGCCCCGCCGAAGGGCCCGCCGAAGGCCCCGGCGAGCTCCCGCCGCGGCCCCCGTACGCCCGCCGCCCGGCCCCCGTCCGGCCCCCGTCCGGCCGCCGTCCAGCCGCCGTCCCGCCCCCGGCACGAGGCCCCGTACAACACGCGCGGCCAGCGCCACGGCGCGGAAGACCTCTCGCAATGGCTCCGTTTCTGCCACGATGCCGACTGGGCGGGGTACGAAACGGCGAGCAGGGGGCCGTTGAACCCCCACCCACCTCCGGCCGGGGGGAACTCCAACCGGCACGCCTATGACCAGTGGGAGAGTCACGGTGTATTTCGCCGCACTGCTCGCGCGCACCGAAGACGGGTGGGAAGCGAGCGACATGGAACTCGACGATGTCGAGTCTCTGAGTGATCTGATCGATCTCGCCCGCTCCGCCTCTGTCGACGACGACACGGTGGTAGCCCTCATCGAACAGGAGGACACCTGGTTCGGGGTCGTCCGGGTGGACGGCGAGGAGGACCCGCGCTACTACGTGTCCAACGCCTCCGCCGCCTCCCGCAGCTCCTACGGCTCGATGCTGACCGACGAGCTGCTCGGCAAGGACGACGAGGACGACGAACTCGACGAGCTGGACCTCGACGGCACCGAGGACGGCGAGGACGAGGTCGTCGCCTCCTATCCGGACGGCGGACCCGCCGACAGAGACGGGGGAGACCACGAGTACGCAGACGACACGGACGACACGGACGCGGACGACAGTCACGGCGTACGGGCAGGATCCGAACCGGCACCCGCCGGTCCGCTCGGCGACCCCAGGCTGCTCGACGACCTCGGGGTCAGCCACAAACAACTGATGACCCTGGACGGGGACGCGCTCTCGGAGATCGCCGATTCGCTCGGCGCCACCGAGGTCCTGGAGGCCGTCCGCTAGTGATCCCCGCGCACCACCACACCCCGCAGCCCACCCCGTACACGCCCGATCCCGTACGGGACCCGTGGCGGGACTCCATGCGCCTGGCGCTCCAGGAGGCCGCCCGGGCGGTGCCGGCCGGCGACGTGCCGGTCGGCGCCGTGGTGCTCGGCCCGGACGGCGATCTCCTCGCCACCGGGCACAACGAGCGGGAGGCGACCGGAGACCCGACGGCGCACGCCGAGGTACTGGCGCTGCGCCGGGCGGCCGCCGCCCTCGGGGAATGGCGGCTCCCGGGGTGCACCCTCGTGGTGACCCTGGAGCCGTGCGTGATGTGCGCGGGCGCGCTCGTGCAGTCACGGGTCGCCCGGGTCGTCTACGGGGCGTCCGACGAGAAGGCGGGCGCCGCCGGATCGCTGTGGGACCTCGTACGGGACCGCCGGCTCAACCACCGGCCCGAGGTCATCGCGGGCGTGCTCGCGGGGGAGTGCGCGCGGCAGCTGACGGACTTCTTCCGCGAGCTCTGAGCACTGCCGCGCGTATGGATTTCAGAGCACGGGTCTCCTTGGGCTAAGCTCTCTCTCGGTAGCGTGTCCGAGCGGCCGAAGGAGCACGCCTCGAAAGCGTGTGATGGTGCAAGCTATCCGTGGGTTCAAATCCCACCGCTACCGCTCTGATCGAGAGCCCCGCCCCGCAAGGGTCGGGGCTCTCGGCGTTTCCCGTGGCGTGCGGTGCCACCGACGGCGGTGCTGCCGGTGTGCGGTGCCACCCGCGTGCGGTGCTGCCGATGTGCCGTACTACCGGCGTCCGAGGGACATCCGCGTGACCGCCCGCGCCCTGGGCCGTTGTCACGGCATGACCAAGACCCAGCGCATCCTCGCCGCCATCGCCCTCGCGGGGGCCGCCGCGGGCCTCGCGGCTCCCGCCGCCTCCGCCGCCCCGATCTCCCCGCTCACCCTCCCGGACCTGCCGGCGCCTCAGGGCATGCCGGACGGGGCGAGCCCGTCCTCCGTGCAGGAGATCGGCGGACAGGTCAGCGGCGGCCTGAACCAGCTCAACCAGCTGATGGAACTGCCGAACCACCTCGCGCCCGTGATCGCCCCGGTCCAGCCGATCGCCGACCTGGCCGGCGGGCTGGAGTAGGCGATACCCCAAGCCCGCAGAGCCCGCAGAGCCCGCACCGTTAGGCGGACAACGCGAAGAAGGCCCCGACCTGAGCCGGGACCTTCAACGGTTGGGACGGGGGAAGTGGCATCGGGGGGACAAGCCACTTCCCCCGATGAGGACGGAACCTGCCAGTCCAAGCCGCAGTCAGGGGGGAAGCTTGCGGCTCGGACCCCGCAGTGAGGTCCTGTCCCTCGCTCACCGATTTCCTGCCAGAACCGGTGGGCTCGTGTTCAATACTGCGCCTGTCGGGGCCGTCGCCACACCGGCAAAGGGCCTGCTTCACCGGGCCATTGGTCCTTAAAGGCCGGGTGAGTGTTCGAACCTGACCGGATAGACTCTCCCGACCTTGCAGGACCGGTTGGGGAGGCCGACAGCGCACGTGGAAACCAAGAAGCTGATCTCGGGCGCTCTCGTCATCTTCGTCCTCTTCGTCATCATCACTCAGCCAGAAAAAGCCGCCGATATGGTGAAAATAGGCTTCCAAGGAATCTCGGATGCCGCAACGGCGATCGGCGAGTTCATGACCGAACTGGTGCGCTGAACCCGTACGCTGAAGCGGTTTCCGGACTTCCCGGCCCCCCACTCCGACGGGTGGGGGGCTTTTTGCGTTCGCACGCGCGGGGCAAGATGCCCTATTACGCCCAACTTGCCCTCAACACGGCTATATACGGTGCTTGCACACAGTGCACATGTCTTGTGATGCTATGACCGCTTTTGACCGATGAGTTGATGACGTGAAGTGAAGGGGTGGGCGTGACCGTGCCGGCCAGTACTGCGCCCGAGGTGCCGCCCCAGCAGGACCCGCAACAGGAGCACCCACAGGAACCGCACCGGGACTCCGCCCAGGCCCCGCACCAGGGCGCCCCGCAGGCCCCCCACCAGGCCCCGCACCAGGGCGCCCCGCAGGCTCCGCACCAGGCCTCCGCCCAAGCCCCGCACCAGGGCTCCCCGCAGCCCTCCGCGCAGGAGTCCCACGTACCGCCCCAGCAGGAGGCCCCCGAGGAGCCTCCGGTCGCCCCCAGGCCGCAGAGCCGGGGTGCCGACACCCGGGCCCTCACCCAGGTCCTGTTCGGGCAGCTGAAAGACCTGCAGCCGGGCACCAGCGAGCACTCGCGGGTCCGCGGCGCCCTCATCGAGGCCAACATCCCGCTCGTCCGGTACGCGGCGGCCCGCTTCCGCAGCCGCAACGAGCCGATGGAGGACGTGATCCAGGTCGGCACGATCGGGCTGATCAACGCGATCGACCGGTTCGACCCGGAGCGCGGGGTGCAGTTCCCGACCTTCGCGATGCCGACCGTCGTGGGCGAGATCAAGCGGTACTTCCGCGACAACGTCCGCACCGTCCACGTACCGCGCCGCCTCCACGAGCTGTGGGTCCAGGTCAACGCCGCCACCGAGGACCTCACCACCCTGCACGGCCGCACCCCGACCACCCCCGAGATCGCCGAGCGGCTTCGCATCAGCGAGGACGAGGTGCTCTCCTGCATCGAGGCCGGCCGCAGCTACCACGCGACCTCCCTGGAGGCCGCCCAGGAGGGCGACGGGCTCCCCGGCCTGCTCGACCGCCTCGGCTACGAGGACCCCGAGCTGGCCGGTGTGGAACACCGCGACCTGGTCCGCCACCTCCTCGTACAACTGCCCGAGCGCGAGCAGCGGATCCTCCTCCTGCGGTACTACAACAATCTGACCCAGTCGCAGATCAGCGCGGAGCTCGGCGTCTCCCAGATGCACGTCTCCCGCCTCCTCGCCCGGAGCTTCGCCCGGCTGAGATCCGCAAACAGGATCGAGGCCTAACCGGATCGGGTGGAGATCATTCTCCGCGTTTCCTGACACACCGGCAGATTCCCGCCCTAGAGCAGGCCTATCGTGTTCTGTCGCTGGAGATACTTGTCGACATGGCGCTACAGCGTGTTGCCGACATGTGACATTCTGCTGGAACCGCGTTTGCCGCAGCCCCGCCTCCGGTATTCAGGTGGAGGCTGCGTTCCTCCGACGGGCGCGCAGATGAAGCGCGAACCGTCCGCGACCTCAAGGGGGTGGCATGTCCGTAGACCAGGGCAGCTCACAGGTGCTCACGCTCGTCAAGCAGCGTGAAGTGCCGGCAGTGTCCCACCGCTCGGAAGCCATCGACACCCGGATCGACACCCGCACCCTCTCCCGCTCCCTCTTCAAGAGGCTCGCCGGCCTTGACGCGGACAGTCCCGAGCGGACGTACGTACGCGACACCCTGATCGAGCTGAACCTCCCCCTCGTGCGCTACGCGGCGGCCCGCTTCCGCAGCCGCAACGAGCCGATGGAGGACATCGTCCAGGTCGGCACGATCGGGCTGATCAAGGCCATCGACCGGTTCGACTGCGAACGCGGCGTGGAGTTCCCGACCTTCGCCATGCCGACGGTCGTCGGTGAGATCAAACGGTTCTTCCGGGACACCTCCTGGTCCGTGCGCGTCCCGCGCCGGCTCCAGGAGCTGCGCCTCGCCCTCACCAAGGCCAGCGACGAGCTCGCCCAGAAGCTCGACCGCTCGCCGACCGTGCCGGAGCTCGCGGCCGTGCTCGGGGTATCGGAAGAGGACGTCGTCGACGGCCTCGCCGTGGGCAACGCGTACACCGCCTCCTCGCTCGACTCGCCCTCCCCCGAGGACGAGGGCGGCGAGGGCTCGCTCGCGGACCGGCTCGGGTACGAGGACACCGCGCTGGAAGGCGTCGAGTACCGCGAGTCGCTCAAGCCGCTGCTGGCCAAGCTTCCGCCCCGGGAACGGCAGATCATCATGCTGCGGTTCTTCGCGAACATGACCCAGTCGCAGATCGGCGAGGAGGTCGGCATCTCCCAGATGCACGTCTCCCGGCTGCTCACGCGCACGCTCGCTCAGCTGCGCGTCGGCCTGATCGGCGAGTAGCCCCCGCACCCCCTCCGGTCACCGGTGCGGGTGCGGGTACGAGTGCGGGTGCGGGTGCGCTCGGGCAATCCATCGCACCCGCTTCCCAATTGACGGCGCGTCAGGAAAACTGCCGGGATGCCAAAGGTATCCCGGCCAGCCGCCCTGCTCGTCCTGTGCGCCACGGCCGCCACCGCCGCCACCGCCGCCCTGACCGGCTGCGCAGGCCCGGCGCGCGAGGGCTACGTGGCTGTCGGCGCGGCCGCTCCGGGCCCGGAGCGGGGCGTCGGCGAGAACGTCGCACCCAAGGCCCGGGTCGAGTTCCAGTCGCTCCCGCAGGCAGCGCCCGGATCCTCCGCGGCCTCCGGCGGCACGTCGGGCAGCACCTCGGCGGACATCCCCCCGAGCGGCGCCCCGGGCGCCACTCCGGGCGGAGGCCCGGGCGAGGTCCCGGGCGGTACGCCGCCCAGCGCCCCGGGGCCCCGGCCCTCGGGCGGCCCCACCCCGGGCGGAGGCACGCCCACCGGCCCCGGCGGCACCGGGAACCCGCCCGGCACCTCACCGGGCACCAGGCCTCCCACCGCCCCGGGCGGTACGCCCGGCACTCCGTCGAGCCCGCCCCCGAAGCCGGCCCCGTCCACGCCCGCGCCGCCTCCGGCCACGCCGGCGAAGCTGAGCATCGGCGCGCCCACCCGTACCGCCACGGCGGAACGCTGGTGCGAGCAGGTCACGGTGGCCTTCACCAACACCGGTGGCACCGCGGCCCGTTCGGGCACGGTCAGCTTCGCGACGCACATCATCGGCGCGCTGGGCGTCGACTGGGCCACCATCACCTCGACCCAGCCGCTGCCCGCCCCGATCGCGGGCGGCACGACGAAGACGAAGACCTACCGGATCTGCGTCGAGTCCTGGCGCGTCCCGCTGGGCATGCGCGTGGAGACCCAGAAGGTCACGGCCACCTGGAACTGAGCGGGCGGCCGGGCCGTCGGCGCGTACTTCAGAGCGCGAGCCAGGCCACCACGGCGATCAGGACCACCGCCGCGACGGCGACGCCGATCCACAGCCCCGCGCCCGGTCCCGACTTGCGCGCGGCACGGTTCTGCATGCGCGAGCCCGGGACGGCGGGGGCCGGTACCGGCTCCTCGACGAACGCCCGGAACATCTGAGTGCTGCCCGCGGGGTCGTAGTCACCCTGGGGAGCCTGTGAGTTGTGGTTCGAGTCGTGATTCGCAGCCATGCGCAGGACCCTAGCCGGTTTTCCGATTCCTTTACCGCCCAGCCCCCCGATTCATTTGCCTGTAACAACCATCTGCTTCTATGGTTGCCCGAAGCAACGACATTCGAGGAGGGGCCGTGACCGCAGTCGCCGACCAACCGGCCGCGCGCTACGCGGAACTGGCCCGGCAGCTCACCGGCATCGGCGCCGTCAAGCGCGACCTCGCCCGCCTCCTGCCCCCCGACTGCCCTCCCGGTTCGGCGGCCGTGCTCACGGTGCTCGACCGTCACGGCGAGATGCGGCTCAGCCGCCTCTCCGAATACCTGGCCATCGACATCTCCGTGACCAGCCGGCACGTCGCGCACACCGCCGACCGCGGCTGGATCACCCGCGACACCGACCCCGGCGACGCCCGCTGCCGGATCCTGCGCCCCACACCGGCCGGCCGCGCGCTCCTCACCGAGCTCGGCACCCGCCACACCGACGCGCTGGAGACGGCCCTGGCCGACTGGTCCGACGAGGACGTCGACCACCTCAACATCCTGCTGGCCCGACTCCGATCGAGCTTCACGCTTCCAGACAGCTAGACCGAAGGAAACACATGGCTACGACCACACCCACCGGTGTGCGGGGAGACGGCCGGCCGCAGAGCACGTCCGACAGCGCGCCCATGACCCACCCGCAGATCATGAAGGCGCTCTCCGGGCTGATGCTCGGCATGTTCGTGGCGATCCTGTCCTCCACGATCGTCTCCAACGCCCTGCCCCAGATCATCGGCGACCTCGGCGGCACCCAGTCCTCGTACACCTGGGTGGTCACGGCGGCCCTGCTCTCGATGACGGCGTCGACCCCGCTGTGGGGCAAGCTCTCCGACCTCTTCAGCAAGAAGCTGCTGGTCCAGATATCCCTGGTGATCTACGTCCTCGGCTCGATGGTCGCGGGCATGTCCCAGAACACCGGCATGCTCATCGCCTGCCGCGTGGTCCAGGGCATCGGCGTCGGCGGGCTCTCCGCCCTCGCCCAGATCGTCATGGCCGCGATGATCTCCCCGCGCGAGCGCGGCCGGTACAGCGGCTACCTCGGCGCGGTCTTCGCCGTCGCCACCGTCGGCGGCCCGCTGCTCGGCGGGGTCATCACCGATACGAGCTGGCTCGGCTGGCGCTGGTGCTTCTACGTCGGCATCCCGTTCGCCGTCATCGCCCTGATCGTGCTCCAGCGCACCCTGCACCTGCCCGTCGTCCGCCGCGACGTCAAGGTCGACTGGCTCGGCGCCTTCCTGATCAGCGGCTCCGTGTCGCTCCTGCTGATCTGGGTGACCCAGGCCGGCAGCTCGTACGACTGGATCTCCTGGCAGACCTGGACGATGACCGGCGGCGCGCTCGCCCTCGGCCTGCTCTTCGTCCTCGTCGAGTCCAGGGCGAGCGACCCGATCATTCCGCTGCGCCTGTTCCGCAACAAGACCATCAGCCTCGCCTCGGCTGCCTCGCTCTTCGTCGGCATCGCGATGTTCTCGGGCACCGTGTTTTTCAGCCAGTTCTTCCAGTTGGCCCGCGGCGAGTCCCCCACGATGTCCGGAATCCTCACGATTCCCATGATCGGCGGGCTCTTCGTCTCCTCCACCGTTTCCGGTCAGGTGATCACCAAGACCGGTAAGTGGAAGGCCTGGCTCGTTTCCGGCGGTGTGCTCCTGACGGCCGGACTCGGCCTGCTGGGCACCCTGCGGTACGACACCCCGTACTGGCACATCGCAATCTTCATGGCGCTGACCGGGCTCGGCCTCGGCATGATGATGCAGAACCTGGTCCTCGCCTCCCAGAACCAGGTGGCCCCCGAGGACCTCGGCGCGGCCAGCTCGGTCGTCACCTTCTTCCGCTCGCTCGGCGGCGCGATGGGCGTCTCCGCCCTCGGCGCGGTCATGGCCAACCGGGTCACCCACTACGTCCAGGACGGTCTCGCCGCGCTCGGCCCGAAGGCGGCGGCCATGGGCCACGGCGGCACCGGCGGGGGCGCGATCCCCGACCTCGACAAGCTGCCCGAACCCTTCCGCACGGTCGTGGAGTCCGCGTACGGGCACGGCGTCGGCGACGTCTTCCTCTACGCCGCACCCACTGCGCTGCTCGCGCTGGTGCTCGTGGTGTTCATCAAGGAGGTCGCCCTGAGGTCGAAGCCGGCGGCCCACGAGCCGGCCGCCGCCCCGGCGGAGTAGCCGGGCGGTCTACGGGCCTGCGGGTCTGCGGGTCTACGGGCCTGCGGGCGCGGCGGGGGCGGCCGGTGCGGCGGCCCCCGTCGCGTTGCCGGCGTGGGCCTGGATGCCGGCGATCAGGACGTCGAGTGCGAGGCAGAACTCCCCGTCGGGCGGCCGCCGGACGGTGCCTCCACAGCCGTGGAGGAACTGGGAGACGGCCAACCGGGCCCCGGTGCGGGTGGCGTCCGACAGGCCGGTGGAGTCCAGCAGCCGGTGCAGGGCGGCGTCGAAGGCCCGCGCGTGCGGGCCGATGTTCGGGTACGCGGCGGTGAGCGGAGCCACCCAGGGGTGGTCCACGAGCAGCCTCCGGTAGCCCCGGGCCAGCGAACGGAGCCGGCCGGGCCAGCCCTCCGCGGGCGGCCCGGCCGGCTCCTGCTGTTCGCCCAGCTCGCCCAGGGCGTTGTCCAGGGCGAGTTCGAGCAGGTCGTGCTTGGTGTCCACGTACCAGTACAGGGACATCGCGGTGACCCCGAGCCCGGCGGCGAGCCGCCTCATGGAGAACCGGGCCAGCCCCTCGGCGTCCAGCAGCCGTACGGCCGCGGCCGTGATCCGCTCCCGGTCCAGTCCGGCGGGGTCCTCGCTGCGCCGCCGGGCGGGTGCGGCCGGTTCGGCGGCCAGCCAGACGCTGGTCCGGGTCGTGCCGGGATCGGCCGGGGTGACCATGGAGGCATCCTCCTCACGCACACGGGCCGGCCCGGAATGCCCGGTCCGCCCCCTTGATGCTAGTGCTGTGGCCGGGAAGGTTTGCCGGGTCGCGGCGTCCGGTGCGGTGCATCGCAAGGCGGAGGACCGCGGCTCGTACTGGACGTACTTCCGT
>NZ_JBHWMB010000073.1:0-34315 GCF_042730015.1 Streptomyces sp. NPDC059957
CTGCTGTAGTTGGTCCGAAGACTGTCTGCCCCCCCAGGACATCTCGCCCTGGCTCCTCCCTCCCTCCCCCCCCCCCCCCCCCCCCCCCCCCCCCCCCCCCCCCCGGGCCGGGACCGTGAAGTCCACGGGCAGTTCAGGACGTCCCATCCCCGCCCCCACTACCGGCCGGCCCGGAACGCGGCCACCGCCGCGCGGGAGGCCGCTGCGACCTTGCCGCGCCCGCCGGGGGTGAAAGCGAACACGACCACCACCCCGATCCCGGCGGCGCCGCCCAGAAGCTGGAAGATCTCCCGCATCGGCAGCTGCCCGTACAGCCGCATCACCACGGCCAGCACCATGACCACGCACACGACCGCCGCCTGCGCCGCCGTCATCCCGCCCACCGGACCCGGCAGGACACCCACCTCACGCCGCCCCTGCGGACGGCCCGTTCCCTGCTCCATCTTTCGTCATCTCCCTCGCGGGAGGTACGGGAGAAGAACCCCCGGCCCCCGCCGTTGTGTCGAGGGGGCGCGGCAAACCGCGCCCCCTCGTGCTGGTGACTCCAACTGGTGTGCACCGGGAGGGGATTGCAGTCGCCCAACCCGATGCGTACATGATGGCAGGGCCCACCTGACCGGCCTAAGCAAGATCGGACGGGCGGTGGTCGAGATGTGCCACATGTCCGTTCCTTGGTTCACTTCTGTCCAAGGCTGTTCCTAAGTTGAGCAACAGGCTCTGACCAGCCAAGACGCCCTGCCCCGACCCATATCCCACCCCACGGAATCCCGGTGAACGCCCCTCCACCACCCAGGATTGTCCGAGCGACGAGCCGTTGGTCCACCGCCGTCCAAACGCCGCTTGCCCCGCGGCTCAACGCCGATGCAACCTTGAGCCAGAAGACACCGCCGGGAGACCGGTGGCCCCCTCGATTGCTGGTGACTCCGCAGATCAGGGACACAGCAGCACCGCGTTGCAGCGCGAGTGCCGCACGCACAGGGCCGACCCCCGCACATCGGGGCCGGCCCTGTTCCCGTTCCCGGCCCGGCGCTGCCTGCCCGTCATCCCCATCCGTGTTCCCCTTCCTCGCAGTTCTTTCCGGTCAGGCGCCGGGCACGGTGCCCGCCTCGCGGGCAACGTGCCGCTGTACTTCCTCCGAGGACGCCACCAGGGGCCTGGCCATAGGCGCGGCGGGCTGCGGCCGCCACACGGCGCCCCGGCACAAGGTGGCCACGCCTGCCGTGCCGCCCAGGACCGACAGGACGAAGTCCGCCTGCACCAGACCCAGGTGGCCCGCCCGCCAGGCGGCCGCGAGCAGCGCGCCGGACAACAGCAGGCCCTCGACAGCGATCCGGTCTCGGCCGGACAGCGCCCACCAGGCCGCCCGTACCCGGTCCGTCCACGCCCAGATGGCCCGCCGTCCACGTTCGAGGGGAGTTCCCGCCGTCACCGTGCGCGGCCTGTCCCCTTGACGCGCGAGACGGCCTGCCGGTGGCCGGGCACCGCGGCTTCGGTCGGAGCGGCCTGGCCGGGCGCCGCCCCGCCGGGCGTGGTGGTGGAGCGGGAGCGGGCTGCGGCCGCCGAGACCCCGGGCGTCGCCACCAGAGGTGCGTCGAGGGGGGGTGGTAAGGGCCTGGTGGGTGGACAGGACCATGCGGCGGGCGAACTCGCCGGGCGCACCCACACGCCAGGAGTCATCTCCGGTGAGGCGGGCCAGGTGGTCGGCGACAGCCTTCGGGCCGTGGTCCTTGCCGATCTGCTGCATGCGGGCAGCCAGCAGCGGCCACGGGCGGGCACCCACGAGCAGGCCGCCGTCGCGCTCGCCCAGGACGTCCTTGACCGTGGAGACGATCCGGGCGTGCACGGCCGGGCGGACACCGAGCTGCTCCAGCGCCTTGTCCCGTACGCCGAGGTCGAGGTTGGCGGGGAGAGTCAGGCCTTCGGTCAGCGGTCCCGAATAGCGGCGCATCCTCGGAAACCACCACCGCCTCCGGGGCCGGAACCGGGGCCGCAGCCGCAGCCGGAGCCGCGGGTGCGGGCGCCGGGGCGGGCCCGGATGCGGGGGCCTTCGCCGCCGCGGGGGGCGGCGCCCACGGATCGCAGGCCTCCGCGGTCCGCGCGGCGGGAACCTCCCCGGGGCCCGGTGCGCCGGCTGCGGGTGCGGCGGCGACGGCCTGGTCGACGCCGACCCCGGCCGCGTGCGCGTCGGTTAGTAGTTGGGTTACGTCCACGCCCTGGCCGTGGAGGCAGTCCATGGCGGCGGCCATGTCGGGCCAGGCCGGAGAGGCGAGCAGCGCGTCGCGGACCATCCCGGCGGGCATCGTCGCCCGGAGCTGGTCCGCCCACCAGTCGGTGCCCGCTGGGTGTGGGATGAAATCGAGCGGGAGGAGGATGCTCACGGCACTCAGCATGTCCAGTGGGTGAAGCCCGGCCCTGGGGACGGCGATGGATAGTGTGCCCTGTAGTGGCTATCGCGCCTGGGAGTGCAGTCCGCTGGCGAGGTTGTCCTGGGCCATGTCATCTCGCTCAGCCGGTGTGAGCCACCGGGCGGATGAGCCGGCAGTGGTCCGCTCCACCCACAGCACATCGTCGACGGCCTCGGCGACGGCGTGCAGGTGACTGATCACCGTTACCAGGCGGTCGCCGCCAACCTGGGCCCGCAGTACCTCCAGTGCCAGGTCCAAGGCGGTGGTGTCGAGGGCGGCGAAGCCCTCGTCGAGGAAGAGCGAGCCGAGAGTCGGCCCGCTGCGGGAGTGCAGTTCGGCAAGCGCCAGGGCCAAGGCGAGGGATGCCATGAACTTCTCCCCTCCTGACAAGCGATTCGGGTGGTGGGCGACCCCGGAGCTGCGGCTGATGATGTCGAAGTCGTCTGCGAAACCGAATCGACCGTCAGACATCTGCCCGAGCAGGTCGCTGGCGACGCCGAGCAATGCGCGGGTTCGCAGCGTGGTGAGGTGGCCCAGGAACTTGGCGTCAACCAGTTCGCGGCGTAGTACCTCGAGGGCTTCATAGCGGGCTTCCCCTGCGGTGATGGCGAAGTCCAGGTCAGCGGCTGGCTTGATCAGGTCCCGTGCTTCTCGCTGTTTGCAGCGCTGGTCTTCGGCCTCTTTGGTTGCCTGCGCGGCTGCGGCAACGAGCGGGTGAAGTGATTTGGGTGTGGTCAGGTCGGCTGAGGCGTCGAAGCCGTCGACGTCGGCGAGTGCGGCTGCATGCTCGCCGAGACGGCTCTCGGCGGCGGCTGCGCGTTCTGTCGCCGCGGCGGCTCGCTCGGTGAGTTTGTCGCCGAGTGCCGAGGTCGTCGTCGAGAGGGCGGCGGCGTAGTGGCGGACCTCGGCGATCGCCGGCTGCGTGGGAGCTGCTGGCAGCGCTAGCCAGTCCGCCTCATCGAGATGTGTGCTGGCCTGGACGGCGGCCTGGGCCCACGCGTCCAGGTTGTCACGCAGTTTCTCCAGCGGGCGTTCAAGGCGGGCTCGGGTGTCGTGGTCGAGGGTGCGCTGGTCGGCGAGTACCGCGTTCTCCTCCGCTCGGGCTACTTCCCTCTGGTCGAGCAGCTCTTGGAGTTCGGTCTGCCGGGCGGTGACGGCTGTGGTGGCGGCGTCCGTCTGTGCGGTGGCGACGTCGATCGAGTCCTGCGGCAGCATCGCCCGGATGCGCGCGGGAAGCATGCCGATGTCGGCGGCGGTCCTTGCCACGGCCCGGGTGTGGCGCTCGTAAGCTGCGGATGCGTCTTTGGTATCGCGGTGGTGCACTTTCGTGCGTTCTGCCAGTGTTCTGCGGTCTGTTTCGATCCCGGCGGTGCGGCGGTGCTCTTCGTCCTTCAGCTGTTCGGCGTGTGCGGCGGCCGTGTGTTCGCAGGCGGAGATGGCGTCGGTGATCGCCGATGTGTCCTGCTCAGGAGGTGCGGCGCCGGGGGTGGCCAGGGCTGTAGTGGCTGCGGTCAGCCTTGCTGAGGCTGAGGTGGCGTCGAAGTCCGTGCCTGCTTCGGTGGCCTGGGCCGCAAGGATCCGGAAGGCTCGTGCCGCCTTCTCGGTGTTCTCCTGCGCCGCCTGCTGCGCGCTTTTGTGCTCGTGGTCGCGTTCGAGTACCGCTTCGTCGGCGATGGCCACGGCGGCGCGGGCTGCGGCGCGCAGCTCGACGACTTTGTCGTGTGCGGTCTTCGCCTGCTCTCGTTGCGTGTTCGCCTCGGTCAGCTCATGCGCGTCGGCCTGCTCGGGGTGGAAGTCGGCCGGGAGCGGCCGGCGGCATACGGGACAGTCGTCGTCGGGGTGCAGTTCGGTGGCGATCGCAGCGGCCTTCCTCCGCAGCCGGAGCGCCTCCAGGTGTGTCTCGGCCGCGGTGAGGTCTTCGCGGGCCGCGGTTGCCATGGCCTCCGCCGGGCCGAGGTCTTCGTGGGCGGAATTCTGCCGGCCCACCGCGATGGTGTGGTCACGCGCGGTGTTGGCGATGTGCCGGGCCGCCGAGACGGCCGCGTCCCACGCGATGTGGGCTGCGGTGGCGCACGTGCGGGTCTGCTTGCTGTTCTCTGCGGCGGTGCGGGCTGCCTCCGCCGTCGCTTGGGTGTGTGCGGCGCGTTCGGCCAGTTCCGTTTCGGCCGTGGCGATGGAGTCGCGTTCGTCGTCGAGTTGTGTGGTGAGGGAGGCCAGCCGGTCGCGTTCGCCGCGGTGTTCTTCGGCGTTTTCCGCGAGGGTCTTCAGGAGCATCGCGGCCTGGGCGAGGGCGTCGCGGCCTTCTCCGTGCGTCTCTGCCGCGGTGATCGCTCCGGTCAGTTCCTCTTCCCTGGCCGCAGCCTGCTCGGCACGCCGGTTGAGGGTGTCGCGCCGTGCGGCGAGGTCGGTGGCCTCGGAGTCGAGCGTGTCGAGGACGGCGGCGGCGTCGGTCGCCTTGCGTGTTGCCAGGGTCTGGGAGGCGCTGGTGGCAGCCGCCGCGGTGTCCCGGGCTTGCGAGGCTTCTTCCTGCAGTGCGCCGATGCGGGCGACGGCGGTGTCCAGTCGTTCGGCCTGGGCTGTGGCCGCGTCGGCGGCCGCACCGGCTGCTGCGGCCGTCTCCTCGGGGTTGTCCGGCATGGGGGCCCGTTTGGCCCGCGCGTCGCCCAGCAGTTGCTGGAGTGTGCGGCCGTGGCGGGCGGCCAGGTTCCGGACTGTTTCCAGTGATTCGGCGCCGAACAGTTCTCGGAGCCGTTCGCTGCGTTCCTTGGGAGCGGCGGTGAGGAGCTGGTCGAACTTGCCCTGCGGGAGCAGCCCGACGCGCAGGAAGGTGTCGTAGCTCATCTGCAGCACCGACTTGATGCGGTTGTCGACGGCCGTGGCGCCGTCGGTCTCCTCGCCGGTGTCCAGGTTCTTCAGGTGGTGGCGGCCCGCGTTCGGGTTGGTGGCGTGCATGGTGCGGAGGACACGCCAGTTCTCCCCGTCGTGTACGAAGGTGAGTTCGACGCTCATGGCCTGTGCGCCGTCGGCGATAAGCTGCCGGGGTTCCTTGGCGTCCCAGGAGCTTTTGCGGAACAGGGCGAAGGCGATGGCGTCGAGCAGGCTGCTCTTGCCGGCGCCCGTGTCGCCAAGGACCGCGACCAGCCTTTTGCCGGTGAAGTCGACGGTGGTCTGGGCGGGGTAGCTGCGGAATCCGGTGAGGGCGAGTGTCATCGGTTTCATCGCGTCGCCTCCGCGTCGATGGTGTCGGTGCTGGTGAGCAGGCTTGAGCGGTCGATGGTGTCGAGAGGCTGGCCGGCGATGGCCGCGCTCAGCAGCGTCTGCTCGCAGCATGGTGCGGGATCATCGGGGTCGGGTTCGGCCCGCAGGTGGGTGAAAGCGCTCATGGCGCGGTCCAGGGCCGGGCCGCCTGTGCCGCGGTCGGCGAGGTAGTCGTGCAGCAGGTCGTCGATGTCGGGCAGTTCGGTGGTAGAGGTCTGCCGGTCCAGCACGCGGTGCGCTGTGCCGGTGCGGCGCTCGTCGATGTCGACGAGCGTCGCCTGCGGCAGCATCTTGGCGAGGGTGGCCGGCAGGGACGGGTCGAAGACGTCGACGTTCACCACCGCTTTCACCCAGGCGTCCCCCACGCGGGCGGCGCGGTGGGCGATCTGTTCCAGGGTTCCTTCGAGGCGGACCAGGCGGCGGCCTGCGGTAAGCGGTTCGAGTTCGATGCGGGGGTTGGTGCCCGGGCCGATCTCGGCGAGTACGACGCTCTTGGTGTCGCTGGTCTCGCCGAAGTCCATCTGCAGGGGGCTGCCGGCGTAGTAGGCGGGGAATCCGGAACGGCCGACAGGCTGGGGTTTGTGGATGTGGCCGAGGGCCCCGTAGGCAACGTCGGGCAGGTCCGCGGCCGCAGCCGCGTACTCGGTGCTCAGGGAGATCCGCCGCTCCGAGTAGGACGGGAGGGCTCCCTCGATGAACAGGTGGGCGGCGTAGACGAGGACATCCCGGGGGCCTCGGTCGGCGGTCAGACGGCGGTAGACCTCGGCTTGGACGGTGCGCATGCGCTCGGCGTAGGTCGCGGTGGTCAGGGCGGGGTCAGCGAAGTCGTAGGTGAAGCGGTTGGGGTGCAGGTAGGGCAGTGCGCCGATGCGCAGGGTGAGCTCCCCGTTCCTGGTCGGGTACTCGGCGAGGAGCAGTCTGTCGGGGCGGGCTTCGGTGGCGAAGCGGACCCGGGTCTGGTCTCCTTCGCGGACGCCCATGCCATTGAGGACGTACTCCAGGAACTCCAGGACGCGAGTGGTGTCGTGGTTGCCGGCGACGACGACCACGGGCGCGATCGTGCCGAGGCGGCGCAGCGCCTCTGCCGCACGGTGGATGTCGTCCAGGCTGGGGCGGGGGTTGTCGAAGAGGTCGCCGCTGTGAACGATCAGGTCGGGGGCGTAGTCCTCGGCGATGGCGATGATCTCGTCCAGGACGGCGTCGACCTCGCTGTCACGTCGATGGCGGCCGATCTGGCGGCCCAAGTGCCAGTCGGAGGTGTGAAAAACGCGTCCCGTCACGGGTGCCTCCAGAGGAACGGCCTGCGAGGCGGCGCGGGTTGCGCCGCCGCGGCCGGAGGTTCGGTGATCCGACTGTACCTCGAGTCACAGGAATAAGTCTGGAAAACTCTGGAACTCTGGTAGCGTCTAGTACATGAGTGATCCGCTGGACGCCCTGGAGAAGAGCATCGGCACCCTGCGCCGCGCGATCCGCGACGCCGCCGCCGCCGGTGACACCGAACGGGCCGGCGAGCTGCGGATGCAGCTGCGCCGCGCCGAGCGGGCCTGGGACGCCCTCGTCGACGCCGATGAACCTGCGACTGCCCCGCCCCGCCCAGCGCCGGAAACCGCTCCGGCCGCCCAGGGATCGCAGCTCCCGGCACGCGAACACGTCCACCGCGCCCTGATGCTCCTCGGGGTCCCGGCCGCGCCCAAGCTGATCGTCGGCGTGCACGAGGCGTTCTTCCCGGGAGAGCTCTCCGCGTCCAAGCTCTCCAGCCTGCGCCGGGACGAAGAGCGTTCCTACCGCTCCAGTCCGGGAGCCCGGCCGTATTACCTGTGCCCAGCACTAGCGCACGACCTGCTGACACCAGTGCGGGCACTGATCACGATCAGCACCTGGACGCTGGAGCAGCGCGTCATCGGTCCGCTGTCCCCGCGCGTGGACTTCCTCACCGGCGGGCTCCGCATCGCCGAAGCGGTGCATACCTCCGCCGAGTCCACTGCGGACGGGCCCAGTCCGGAGGCCCTGCGGTTGCTGTGGCGCTTCGCCGTCAACATCCCCGACGCCATGCCGAGGAACGCCTCCGGTCACGGGGGCGCGCTGGATGCGCAGCAGGTGATCGGCGCCGCCCAGGCCGAGCTGGACGTGCATACCGACACCGACCGTGCCACCCGGGCGGCCGCCGCGCGGCAGGCCCGCAAGTCCCTCGGTGACGACGAGCAGTTGTTCGGCGCGCCCCTGCGGGGCATCACGCATCTGCGGTCCGCCCGTGCCTGATTTCCATCTCCCCGCATCCTTATTCTCCCCCGCAAGGATCTACGAGACCGTGAAAGAACCAGTCGACGACCGCCTCGCCGCACTGCGCGGATCCGCGAAACGCCTGGACTACAACGCCCGGTCGCTGGCGGCCCTGGAGAACAACCCGCGCTGCACGCTGCGGGCTTTGCTGGACGCCTCTGGCTCCGACAAGGCCGCAATCGCCACACACGTCGGCCACCCCCCGTCCTTCGGCCAGTCCTCCTTCGCCATCACCCGCGGCAACGCCTTCGAGGCGATGGTGAAGGACAACGGCTGCGCGGAGCTCCTGCGCGTCCTGCGCGAGACCCTGGAACTGACGCTGCCGGAGGTGGGGTACGAGGACCTGAACGACGTCGGCGGCGACGGCCGTTCCAAGGAGCGCCATGAGCGCACCGAGGAAGTCCTGCTGCGGGCCGCCCGGGGCGAGGGCGACGGTACCTTGTTCGACCACCCGATGCTGTACCTGCAGATCGGCGGGCATAAGGCGTACCTGGAACCGGACCTGGTGGCCTTCCGCATCGACGGACGCTTCCACGTCGTGGAGATCAAGAGCTTCCCGATCATCGACGAGCAGGCCTCCCCCATCCAGGTACGGGCGGCGACCACGCAGGCGTGCGCGTACATCATCGCGCTGCGCGACCTGCTCGGGCGGGCCGGCATTAGCGAGGAGGTCGTCTCCGACACGATCGTGCTGGTCGCGCCGAAGGACTTCACCAACCGCCCGACCGGGGCGTTCGTCGACGCCCGCAAGCAGGTGGCCGCCCTGACGCGTCAGCTGTCCCGCATCGAACGCATCGGGGACCTGGTGGACCTGCTGCCCGAGGACCTCACCTTCGACCTCGCCCCGGACACGGAGGATCGGCCCCGGCGCCCGGCCGAGGACCTGACCGAGGCCCTGGATCAGGTCCTCGCGACGTACCGCCCGGACTGCCTGAACCATTGCGAGATGGCGTTCTACTGCCGCGCCCGCGCCCGCGCGGAGGCCTCGCTGGATGTCCTCGGGCCGGTGGTGCGCGAGCAGTTCGGTGGCATCGACACCACGACCATGGTCATGGGGCTGGCGCGCGGAGAACTGAAGCCGAGCAAGGACCAGGTGGAGATGGCCGCGGCCCTGCGGCACGCCGCACGGCTGCGTACCGAACTGGAAGACCTCGGGGGTGTGTCATGAGCACGCTGTCGGCGCTGGCGCACGTGCAGGCGATGGAGTCGATGCAGGCGGTGCCCCTGACCGAGTTCCGGCACCGGCATCTGTCCGCCCGGCCGCTGGTAATCATCCCGCTGGCCATGGCTGGCGAGGCCGGGGCGCCCTTGGCCGCGATGGTCGGCTCGGCCAAGAGGAACGGGACCCTGCTGGTCGTGGCCCAGCCCCGCAACCGGGACCAGCGGTTCGCGTTCGCCGCCGGCCTCGGCCAGATCGTGATGGACTACATCGACTCCTTCCGCCAGGACCGCCGCGGAGAAGGCGAGCGTTCCCGGTACACCGACGCACCGCAGATCCTGGTGCCCAACCCCGGCGGCGTCAAAGCCCTGGCCGATCTGGGACGCATGTGCCGCTTCCGCGCGACGTCCGGTCTCTACGCGGTGCCGGACGTCGTACCGGAGTTCGGCATGTGGCTGACGTTCCTGGCCGACAGGGCCGAACAGGCCGGCACCTCCATGCTGCTGCCCGTCACCGGGATGCTCGCCGAGCACTGGGCGACCGGCCAGAGCACGCTCGAGGACCAGAACCTCGCCTCTCTCATGGCCTGGATCGCTCCCCCGTCGGGCTTGAGCGTCGAGCAGGCCATGGCCGATGCGGAGAACCCGGACGTGTGCCCGCCGGCGGGCCCGGCGACCTCCCCCGAGTTCGACAACCGCGACCTGGCCCCGGCGATCAGAAAGTTCGACACGGCCCGCACGCTCGACGACCCGCACGCGCTGGCCACCGCCGAGACCGAACTGCGGGAACTGATCGCGGGACAGACCCAGCCCACCTGGCGCATGGTGTGGCAGGCCATATCGCTGCTGCGCTCCGTGCCCGAGGCACCGCGGACCGCCAAGCGCTTCGAGGGTGACTGCAAGGCCTTCACGGGCTACTCAGACTACCGGGACTCCGGCGGGCTTCCGCAGCGCAAGCGGGACACCGCGATCGGTGCGGCCCGGCGGCTGGGCTGGCTGGAGCGCGCACTGGTCGAATTCGAGTCCGACATGGCGTTCGACGATCGTTTCGTGCTGGCCGACCGGCGCAGCGCCGGTGAGGCGTTCGCCGGGACGGTCGTGGAGGCCGAACCCGGCCGGACGGTCACCACGGACAAGAACAGGCGGGTGCCGCGGCCACGCGTCACCGTCCGCACCGAGGATCCCGTGCGGCTGGCCGCCGACACCAAGCTGATCAGCCCGTCCCAGCCGGCCGGCCACAAGGCCATGATCGTCTCCGTCCTCCCCGACGGCGACACCACACGGGTCACGGTGGAGATCACCGGCGGCATGGGACGCGGCCGCGTCCCGAAGCAGGGCACCGTCCCGGAGTCGGGCCAGTCCGTCGCCTACCTGCCCGACCCGGGATGGCGCCCGGCACCGCAGTTCCCGGCCTCCGACGCCGCCCCGTGGACACACAGTGCCACCGCCGAGAGCGACACCGATTCCACCGTTCCCGAGGACGCCGCAGCAGAGGAGTGGGGCAATGAGGACTGACACCAGCACGACACCCGAACGGGCCGTGCCCGACCCTGCAACGGCCGCTGCCGCTGCCACCGAGGCGATCCTCGCGAACATGGCCGACGGGCGTCATAGGGCCGTGGTCGTCGACTCCCCGCCGGGCGCCGGCAAGAGCACCCTGGTGGCTCGCGCCGCCCTGGAGCTCGCCGAAGGCGGCGAGCGCCCGATCATCGTCGCCCAGACCAACAACCAGGTCGACGACCTGGTCATGCGTCTGGCCAGGGAGCATCCAGGCATCGCCGTCGGACGGTTGAGTGCCACCGGCTACGCCCCGTCTCCGGCCCTGGGTGCCCTGACGAACACCACCGTCGGCCGCACCCTGACCGACCTGGCCGGCTGCCGGATCATCGTCGGCACCGCCGCCAAGTGGGCCACCGTCCGCGACGCCACGTTCGGCTGGGCGATCCTGGATGAGGCCTACCAGATGCGTTCGGACATGCTGTTGCAGATCGTCGAACGCTTCGAGCGGGGCCTGTTCGTCGGCGACCCCGGCCAGTTGGACCCGTTCGCGATCGTTGGCACCGAGCGCTGGATCGGATTGCCGCACGACCCCACGCAGAACGGTGTCAGCGTGATGCTGGAGCACAACCAGAACATTCCCGTGCACAGGCTGCCGGTGTCTTGGCGTCTACCGCTCTCGGCCGCACCGACCATCGCCCGGGCGTTCTACCCGTTCACCCGCTTCACCTCCGGA
This sequence comes from Streptomyces sp. NPDC059957, assembly GCF_042730015.1. Lineage (NCBI taxonomy): Bacteria > Bacillati > Actinomycetota > Actinomycetes > Kitasatosporales > Streptomycetaceae > Streptomyces > Streptomyces sp. NPDC059957. Next base: position 11,335 of record NZ_JBHWMB010000073.1, read on the forward strand.
ACCGGTGAAGACACGCGTGCCCTGGGGTTCCGCACCGCCGGGTTCGCCCGCACCGACCTGGACGAGACCCTCGTGCAGGCGTTCACCACCGGCTGGGCCCTGCACGAACTGCGCCGCCGGCACGTTCCGCGAACCGACACCGAGACCCTCCAGACCGCCGCCGACCTCGCCGGCAGGCTGCTGGACCGCGGAGCGGTCGTCACTTGCGAGCGCCACCCGGGCGGCCGGCCCTTGGAACCCGGCGACATCGCCATCGGCGTCGCCCACCGCGACCAGGCTGACCTGGTCCGGGCTGCGCTCGCCCGGACCGGCAGCCCCGGCGCACCGGGCGTGACGGTGGACACCGCGAACCGGCTGCAGGGCCGCGAGTTCGAAGTCGTCATCGTCGTGCACCCGTTGTCCGGCCGCCGGGACGCCACGGCCTTCCATCTGGAGGCCGGGCGACTGTGCGTGCTCGCCTCCCGCCACCGGCAGGCGTGCATCGTCGTCGCCCGCGAGGGCATCGCCGATCTTCTGGACAGCCACCCCTCGACCGACCCGGTGCATCTGTCCGTGCGCGCCAAGTTCCCGGACGGCTGGGAAGCCAACCAGATCATGCTGGACAAGCTTGCCCAGCACCGCGTCGCCGCCTGATCCCACACGGTGCTGCCGCCCGACGCCCGACATCTCGATTAAATTCGCACAATTGTTCTATTTTCCGGGTTTTGTCAGTGCCCGTCTTTAAGGTTTCCGTATCCGCTCCATTCCGGGCGGATACGGAAACCGCAGGTGCACGATCGGGGGTTGCATGCAATTCGATCAGGTCACGGCTCTCACCAGCCACCCGGCATGGGTGCTACTGCGCGCGGACAACGCCACCTTAGTGCTGTCCTTCTGCGGCACGGTGTTCGTCGAGGAGAACGCGCGCGGCGTGCCCGAGAGCGTGCTGGAGTCCCGGCTGGATGACCAGCTCTACCTCCTCAACGAGCGCGAGCCCGGCTCCTTTCCGCGGACCGCCGCCGGCTATCTGGCGGAGTGGACGAAGAGCGGTTGGCTGCGCAAGTACTACCCGCCCGACGAGGACGAGGCGCACTTCGATGCGACCACGGCCCTAGAGAAGGCTGTGGCCTGGGTGCGGGATTTGCCGGCACGCTCGTTCATCGGGACTGCGTCCCGCCTGAACACCGTCGTCACGCTTCTTCGGCAGATGGCCTTCGGGGCGCAGACCGACCCGCAGGCGCGCATCGACGAACTGCGCCGGGAACGTGATGCGCTCGACGCCCAGATCGCCCGGCTGCTCACCGGAGAGTTGGAGCTCCTTTCCCCGCTCGCCCTGCTGGACCGCTACCAGCAGGTGGAGAGCATCGCGGTCGAACTCCTGCGGGACTTCCGTGAGGTGGAGGCGAATCTGCGGGAACTGGACCGGCGGCTGCGTCGGCAAGTGGCGACCGCGGAAGGCGGAAAGGGCGAGCAGTTGGCCGCCTTCCTGCTGGAGCGCGACGAGATCGCCCAGTCCGACCAGGGGCAGAGCTTCCAGGCGTTCTTCGATTACCTCCTCTCCCCACGCCGCCAGCAGGAGTTGCGGGAACTGCTGCAGCAGGTCACCCAGTTGCCGCAGTTGGAGGGCAGAACTGACCGGACCCTGCTGAAGGTTCCGTTCGCCTGGCTGGAGGCGGCGGAGAACACCCAGGACACCGTCCGGCAGCTGACCGAACAGCTGCGCCGGTTCCTGGCCGACCGAAGCCGGGCGGAGGACCAGCGTGTGCTGGCGCTGGTGCGCTCCGTCCAGCGCCACGTCACTGCCCTGGGCAACATGGCGGATCTGCCCGGCATGGAGCTGGAGATGCCCCAGGCGGCCATCGCGCTGCCGATGGAGCGCCGGCTGTACATGCCGGTCGAACGCGTCGAGTTGGACACCACCACGCAAGGGCCTTCCGACGACACCGAGGCGGATCTCACGGAGCTGTTCGCCGGCATCCACGTGGACACCGAGTTGCTGGTCGGCCACGTCCTGGACGCGGTCGCCGCGAGCCCGCACGGCCAGGCGCCCCTGGCCACTGTCGTCGAGGACCATCCGCTGACCCTGGGGCTCGCGGAACTGCTCGGCTACTTCCGCATCCAGCATCCCGATCTGGATGTGAGCGTGGACCCAGGGCATACCGATGTCCTGGTCTACCCGCGTGTGGGGGCACCGGGCCACGCCCGGGCCGAGGTGCCGCATGTGATGTTCGTACGCAACGAGGGCGGCACGGCCGCCGGAAAGGCCGACCCTCGATGAGCGATGCCCTCACCGCCCCCGTGGTCCACCTGCTGAAGGCGGGCGTGCTCTACCAGGGCGACACTCCGCTGGTGTGGGAGCAGATCCTCGCCCAGCAGGCGGCGATCGGCGACTACCTCGGCGTGATCGGCCTCGATGTCGTCGTCGACCGCGCCGAGGGCTACGCCTACGTGCGACAGCAGGACAGTGAGGCCCGGGACGACGGGACCACCGTGCCGAGGCTGGTCACCCGCCACCGGCTTTCCTTCCCCGTCAGCCTGATGCTCGTCCTGCTGCGCGGGCGGCTGGCGGACAGCGACGCCGGCTCCGTCGATCCGCGCCTGGTGCTGACCCGTGAGGACCTGGTCGAGATGGTCCGCGGCTTCCTGCCCCCACGCGGCAACGAAGCCCAGCTCGTCGACCAGATCGACGCCCACATAAGGAAGCTCGTCGACCTCAAGGTGCTGCGCCCGACGAAGCAGACCGCAACCTACGAGGTACGGCGGCACCTCAAAGCCCTGGTCGACGCCCAGGTTTTGAGCGATTTCAGCGACCTCCTCGCCACCTACCGCAGCGCTGTCTCCACCACGGTTAAGGACGACGCATGACTCTCACCACCGGCCCGGCGGCGCTCATCCCCCGCCAGACGGCGCCCGGCCCGGCACACACCTACGACGTCGGCCCCGGATTCCGGCTCGCCCGCCTGGAGGTGCTGAACTGGGGCACCTTCCACCGCACCACCCGCACGTTTGCCGTCGACGGGCACAGCGCGCTGCTCACCGGCGGTGTGGGCTCGGGCAAGTCCACCCTGGTGGACGCGATCACGACACTGCTCCTGCCCGCCCACAAGATCGACTACAACAAGGCGGCGGGTGCCGACGCCAAGGAACGCGACCTGCGCTCCTACGTCCTGGGCCACTATCGGAACGAACGTGTCGAAGCAACGGGCAGTACGCGCCCGGTGGGGCTGCGCGGCTACGCCTCCTACAGCGTGATCCTGGGCGTCTTCACCAACTACGCCCTCGGTACCCACCTCACACTCGCGCAGGTCTTCTACTGGGCCTCTCCTACCAGTACCGGGCAGCCGGAGCGGTTCTATCTGACCGCCGAGCACCCGCTGTCCATCGACACCGACTTCACCGACTTCGGCACCGACATCACCGACCTGCGTCGGCAGCTGAAACAGCGCGGTGCCACCCTCCACGGCAGCGCGTACACGCAGTACGGCAAGGCGCTGCGCCGCGGCCTGGGCATCCCCGGCGAGCAGGCTCTGGAGCTGTTCCATCAGACGGTGTCGATGAAGGCCGTGGGCAGCCTGGACGAATTCGTCCGCGAGCGGATGCTGGAGCCGTTCGACGCGCAGGCAGCCGTCGACAAGATCGTCGCTCACTTCGACGCACTCACCGCCAGCCACAGCGAAGTGGTGCGGGCCCGCCAGATGATCGAAGGCCTGACGCCGATCGTCGAGGCGTGCACCCGGTACGACACCCTCCAGGAAGACCTCACCATCCTGGAAAGGCGCCGCGGCGCCGTCCCCGCGTTCTTCGCTGGCCATCGCCAGCGCCTCCTCGCCGCACGCCACACGGCCCTGCGTGGCCGCACGATGGAACTGGAGGAACTGCAGTCCACCCGCGCGCGGCAGCTGGAGCAGCTGCGCGGTGCGGCCGACGGTCTGCAGCGCCGCATCGACGGCGCCGGCGGGGAGAAGCTCGTCCTGCTGACCGGCCGGATCGATGAGTTGGGCCGCGAACGCAAGCGGCGCCGCGACCGTGCCACCGAGTACAACGACTGGCTCGCGCAAGCAGACATGGACCCGGTCACCGACTCCGCCTCCTTCCGCGAGCGCACGGAGCAGATCGCCGCCGCCCGCACCCGGGCCGGGGAACAGGAACGGCAGGACCGCGAGGAACTTGACGGCCTCGCCGTCGCGCGCCGCGACAACAACGCCGCGACCGACGAGATGCGACGCGAGATCACCAGCCTGCAGCAGCAGCGCTCCAGCATTCCCGCCCATCTGCTGGACCTGCGCCGCGAACTCGCCTCCGCCACCGGCGTCGGCATCGACATCCTGCCGTTCGCCGGCGAGCTGATCCAGGTCCGCGACGACGAGGCCGCCTGGGCCGGCGCTGCCGAACGCGTCCTGCGCGGATTCGCCCTGTCCCTGCTGGTCCCGCGCACTCACTACGATGCGGTCTCGTCCTGGGTCAACGGCCGTCACCTGGGAATCAGGATCGTCTACTACGAGATTCCCGCCCACACTCCGCGCACCATGCTGCCCGACGACCGCACTCTGCTGACCGGCAAACTCGACCTCAAGTCCGACAGCTGGGCACGCGACTGGCTCGCCGCACGGCTACGCTCGCGCGCCGATTACCTGTGCGCCGAAGACCTGGACACCTTCACCCGCGCCACCCGGCCCGCCGTCACCCGGCAAGGCCTGGTCAAGGCCGGCGGGGGCCGCCACGAGAAGAATGACACCCACCGCATCGACGACCGGCGCAACTGGGTGCTGGGCTGGAGTAACCAGACCAAGCTCGACGCCCTCCTCGCCGACGCCGACCGCCTCACCCGCGAGAGCGCCGCCCTCACCGCCGCCACCCGCGAACTCGAGACGCGGCAAAAGGCCCGCGCCAAAACCAACGGCGCCCTCACCCTCCTGACCAGCGTCACCGCCTACGCGGAAGTCGACTGGCCGGCCGCCGTTGCCGACATCGAACAGCTCGAGCGGCAAAAGCGCACCCTGGAGGCCGAAGCAGGCCTGGACACGCTCACCTCGCAGCTCCAGCAAACGAGGAACGACATCAAGCAGAGCGAGGAGGCCTTCGGCCAGGGCCAGGAAGAACTGGGCGCGCTGCGCCACGACACCGAGGGCACCACCACGCTGCTGGAGAAGACCACGAGCCTGCTGGCGAAGTGCGACCTCGACGCCATGGCGGAGCACGAAAGCGCCATGGGCAGGTTCCTGCCCATGGCCGGCAGCGACGACAGCCGCCTGGAGGACCTGGACACCGCCGAGCGCGACGCCGAAGCACAACTGCAGCGCACGATCGGCAGACGCAACGACACCCTGCGCCAGGCGAGCAACCAGGCAATCGGGCTGATGACCGCCTTCCGTGGTAGATACCCGGCCCACACCACCGAACTGGACAACTCCATGGAGTCGGCCGTCGGCTACAGATCCCTGCACCGTCATCTCACCGACGAGGACCTGCCCCGCTTCGAGCAGCAGTTTCTCCTCTACCTGCGTACCAATGTCATCCGGGACATCGCCTCCTTCCAGGGCCGACTCACCGCCCAGGAGCAGCAGATCCGCGAACGCATCGACGTGATCAACGACTCGCTGGCCGGCATCGACTACAACCCGGGCCGCTACATCCAGCTGAACGCCGCCCCCACGCTGAACAGAGAGATCCGCGAGTTCCAGCACGACCTGCGAGCCTGCAGCAGCGAAGCGCTCTCCAACGACACCGGCGACACCTACACCGAGGAGAAGTTCCTCCAGGTCAAAGCGCTCCTCGATCGGTTCAAGGGCCGTGCCGACCACACCCGAGTCGACGCCGGGTGGACCGCCCGGGTCTCCGACGTGCGGCGCTGGTTCGTCTTCTCCGCCAGCGAGCTCGACCGCGGCACCGACAACGAGCACGAGGTCCACCCCGATTCCGGCGGAAAGTCAGGCGGCCAGAAGGAAAAGCTCGCCTACACCGTCCTCGCGGCCTCCCTCGCCTACCAGTTCCGCATCGACCCCACCACCGCCAAGGCCAAGACCTTCCACTTCGTCACCATCGATGAGGCCTTCGGACGCGGAGACGACTCCTCCGCCCACTTCGCCCTCGACCTGTTCCAGCGTCTGGGCCTGCAGCTCCTTGTCATCACCCCGCTCCAGAAGCTGCACGTCATCGAACCCCACGTCACCCGCGTCGGCTACGTCGACAAGCCCGACGAGACCCACTCCCGCCTGCTCAACCTCACCATCGAGGAGTTCCGCGCCCACAAACAAGCGGCCCGGCAGGCCCACCAGCCGCCCGCGGAGCAGTCATGACACCGGCCGCGTGGAGCCGCCCCGAGGACGTTGTCGAGACCCTGCGTCGCAAGTGGACCAGCGGCCGCTACCTCGCCGCCGCCGCAGGCGGACACCCCTTCGAACCCATCGCAGTGCCGCTCAAGGGCCCGACCGCGGCCGACACCCTGCACCACTACGAGCAGGCACTCGCCTGGGCGCAGTCCTGGGCCCCCAGCCTTCACCCCCAACTGCGCCTCCAGACCAGATCCATCGGCGGCCGCAACGGCCTTCCCTCCCACACCGTGCCAGCCCGGGCCTGGGTCGACACCCGCCTCGCCCTATGGGCACTGCTGGGCGTCACCGACCTGGTCGACCGCTTCCACACCCTCTACGAGCACACCGCACTCCATTACCCCGGCCTCGCCCGGTGGATGACCGACCACCCCATGAAGGTCCTCCTGCACACCGCGGCCTGGCACAAGCTCGTGCGCACCGTCCGCTGGATCCGCGACCACAGGGCCCAACAGGTCTACCTACGCGAGATCGACGTCCCCGGCGTGGACACCAAGTTCATCGAGACCCACAAGGCGATCCTCGCCGAGCTCCTCGACCACGCCCTCCCCGAGAACCGCATAGACGCTGGCGCCCCGAAGAATGATCTCGCCGCCCGCTACGGCTTCCGCACCAAGCCCATCTACATCCGCCTGCGCTACCTCGGCGCCTCTCCCCTGCCCTTCAGCGAACTCACCGTCCGCGCCCAGGAACTGGCCGACTGGCCCCCGGGGGTACGCACCGTCTTCGTCCTCGAGAACGAGATCACCTATCTCTCGCTGCCGCCGGTCCCCGACGCCATCGCCATCCTCGGCTCCGGATACGCCGCTGCCCTGCTGCGTCACCTGCCCTGGCTCGACGACGTCGACCTCTGCTACTGGGGCGACATCGACACCCATGGCTTCGCCATCCTCGACCAAGTCCGAGGACGCTTCCCGCACACCACGTCACTACTCATGGACCGCGCCACCCTTCTCGCACACAAGTCCCACTGGAGCCAAGAGAAGACGCAAGCACGCGACGGCCTAACTAACCTCACACCCGAGGAGGCCCACCTCTACCAGGACCTGCGGACCGGCACCTACCGGCCGCACCTACGCCTGGAGCAAGAGCGCATAGCCATCACCACCGTGCGAGAGGCTCTGACGCGGCACCGGGGGTGATGCCCGGGGGCTGTGGACACCGGACGGCCGCGGGCCAAGACCGTGGTCGAGGGCGAGGCCACTCCCGCGTCCGTCGGGCCCGGGCGGTCCGCGGTTCTCGGACGATGGCTCCAGCAACAGCAGAAGCTGAGTATCTGGGCCGGGCTCCTACCCGCCCAGCAGGAGCGCCTCACCCGGCTGGGCATGCCCCCCGCAGAGGCACCGTCGCCCGCTCCGGCGGCCGCGCATACGGAGAAAGGCCCCTCGAAGGCACAGCAGGCATTCCAGCGGGGCCTCGCCGCGCTCGCGCAGTGGATCGAGCGGGACGGCTAGCGGCCCGTACCCCGCGGCCACGCTGAGGAGACCACGGTCGAGAGAAACACCACAGGTCAGACGGCTGGCCCATTCCAAGCGTGCGCGGATTCAATGGTCCCCGACACCTGTCGTGGGCAGTGAAACCCGTGTGGATCGCGAGCCAGAAGGCCAGCTCGAACAGGCGCAGCTCGCCGAGCTCGGCATGGACTTAGGCATTGGCGCCGCGGCCGGTCGAGCGCTGATCCAGGCCTTCGGACCGAGAAACCGCTACATCGATGACTGGGTGTCACACCATATGAGGAAAGGCATTATTCCAGGACGAACACCATGATCGTTGCAGTATTTGCATATATGGGGTGCCGGGGTCCCTTATATGGGATGACGGAGTGGTGCGTGACGAAGAAGCGGAGGAGGTCCGCGAGGCAGGGGGCGGTGTGTTCCCGTCGGCCTTGCGGCGAGCCGCGGCGGTGCCGCGGTTGTTGGAGTTGGACGGGCGGGGTGAGCTGACGGCCGAACACGTGCGTTTGGTGGCGGTGTCGGTGGGGCGCAGTGAGCGGACGGTGTGGCGGTGGCTGTCGGCGGCCCGCAGTGAGGGCCGGGCGGGGCGCAAAGCGGTGGCGCGGTTCGTGGTGACGGCGGAGGTCCGGCGTCTGTTGGCCTTCTACGGCGGGAACGCTTCGCGTCTGCACGAGGAGTTGGCGCGGCGGGCTGCGGAGGGGCAGGGTCCCGGGTCGGTTCCGTCTTTGTCGACGCTGCACCGTGCGCTACGGCGGGATCTGACCCGTGGGGAACGTGCCGGGCTCCGGTCGGGCGAAGTGGCCAGGCGCGCCCACGACGTGTTCGGCAAGCGGCCGCCGTCCCATCGCAACGCGGCATGGGAGGGCGATCACAAGCACCTGGCCGTCGAGGTGGACCTGGAAGGAGAACTGGTCACTCCGTGGGTGACCTGGTTCATCGACTGCGCGCACAACGTGATCACCGGGGCTTCCGTTACCGCGCACGCTCCCAGCAGGGACGGTGTACTCGCGGCGCTACGTGTTGCTCTGGTCCGTGACGAGGCGGTGTTCGGCCCGGTCGGCGGACTGCCGGGGCAGGTACGGATCGACCGGGGCAAGGAGTTCCTGTGTGAGGCGGTGACCGGTGCGCTGGGGACGTTCGCGGTGCCGGTGGTGGATCTTCCGGCCTGGACGCCGTATCTGAAGGGCAGCATCGAGGCGCTCAATGACTCCGTCGAGAAAATGTTCCTGGTCACCCTTCCCCGCTACCGGCACCGTCAGCGCCTGCCGGGTGGCCGGCTGGCAGACCCGGACGCCCCGGCGTTGCCGTTCGACGCGTTCATCACCAAGCTGCTCGAGTGGGTGCACTGGTGGAACACCTCCCACCTCTCCCCCGCCCTGGGAGGCCGCACTCCCTTGCAGTCATGGCAGGCCGACCCCACCCCGATCACCGACGTACCCAGGGAAGCGCTGATCGGCTTCGGGCTGGAAGGCGACGGCCGCATCCGGATGATCTCGACCAGTGGCGTTCGGTTTCGGCGCCGCGACTACATCGCCGACTGGATGGTCGGGTGCGCAGGCGACCCGGTCACCGTGCGCCGGCTGCCGCACCACGACGAAGAGATCGAGGTGTTCGACCCGACCAGCGGACGCCACCTGGGCAGGGCCTTCCTCGCCGATACCGCCGGCGTCGAGCAGTTCGCAGCCGTGCAGTCCGCCCGCAGCAGTGCGGCCCGCCGCCTGCGGGCCGACCTCAAGGCCGCCGAGAAGCTACGCCGTAAGCGGTTCGAGGCCGTCACCACCGCCAAGGTCCCCAAACAGCTGAACACGCTCACCGCCGAGGAAGCCGACGCGGAACTACGGGCCGCAGATCAGCGCGGACTGCGCGAACTGGCCCGCCCCGACTACATCCCCCACGCCCCGGTACCTGCCACCTGGGCCCGCCCCGTTCCCCCGCCCCCGAGGAAGGCCGCAACAGCCAACGATCACAAGGAGACAGACCCGCCATGATCGACCTCGACTACGGTGTGCTGCCACCCGAGACCGCCGACCATTTCCTGGCCCTGCCAGATGCGCAACTCGTCGGCACCGAAGCCCTCCTGACCACCCGGGACAACATCGAGACCGTCATCGAGGCCAAAGCCATGATGTGCGTCTACGGGCCGGCCGGGTCCGGGAAGACCATGTCCGTCAACTCCGCTCTGCGGCTCCTGGCCCCCGATCGCACCCACCGCCTGGAACTGCGTGCCGGCCCCACTCCCCGCGACATCCGCCACGGCCTGTTCAACGCACTCGGCCTGCCGGGCGAGCCTCCCATCCGGCCCATCGAGTTCGACAACCTCCTCAAAGACGCCCTCTCCGAGGAGTTCCGGATCCTGGTCTGCGACGAGGCACAGTGGATGAAGAAGACCTCGTTCGAGTACTGGCGACACCTGTGGGACGACAAACGCACCGACATCGCGGTGATCTTCGCCGGCGGTGACGGCTGCTACAAAGTCCTGCGGCGCGAACCGATGCTCGCCTCCCGCATCCACGTGTGGCAGGAGTTCACCCGCCTCTCCCGCGCCGAGGTCCTCCAGACCATCCCCGTCTTCCACCCCGTCTGGACGACCACCACACCCGCACTGATCGAAACCATCGACAAGCAAGCCGCCCACGGCAGCTTCCGCAACTGGGCCTGCATCACCGCCCACGTCATCAACGGAATGCGGAAGAAAAACCTCACCGAGGTCGACGAACCCCTCATCCACTGGGTCTACAGCAAAATCGGCGGCATGTAGTGCCTGGCACCGGCCCCACGGCCACCCCCGTACCGGCTCCGGCACCGCCCGTCACCATCCTCATCGACACCGACGACCACCCGGCTACCACCGCCCAGGCACTGGCCTCACACCATCCAGCGGCCGGACGGATCACCATCGACCCGACCCCCGCCACCACAGCACCCGCCGCCCTGGCCCAAGACGTCCTCCACGCACTGGGCAAAACCTGCTTCGGCACACCTGCCGGCCACGGGGCCTGGGCCGACTCCCAGGCCCCGGCCTGGACAGCGGTGAGGGCCTGGATCACGGCCATGCACATCACCGATGTGACCGTCACCCGCGCCCACCGGCTCACCGAACCCCGCCTGCACCAACTCCTTCATCTGCGAGAACGCACCGGCATCCACCTCACGCTGCTCTGGCACACCGGCCCCAGCCGCACCCTTACTCTGCTCCTGGCCGGCACCGCGCACCACACCGCCGACACCCTCGACGTCTCGACCAACCCCACTGGCACAGCCCCCGGACCCGCAGGTCGCCGGTCACCGCGAACATCCGTCCCCTGGCTCGATCCGCCACCACCCCTGCCCGGTCTGCCCGTCTCCCGTACCCGACGTGCGCTGTGCGACGGCATCGAAGCACTCCCCCACCCAGACGGGCCCTCACCACTGCAGAGCGACGGCGCCGGCGAACTCGCCGACCGTCTGCACACCGTGGCCCATCCCCTGAACGCGGCAGCCCTGACCATCAGCCTCCTGACCGCAACCGGCCCCGATCGCCTCGCCATGCTCCGCGGCACCGACGTCCACCCCCACGGCACCCACGTCAAGCTTCACGACCCCCACACCCACCGACACTGCCGCGTCCACGCCCTGCCCACCTGGGCCCACACCCTCATCACCGCAGCACACCATCACCACCTCGACACCGGCCGCCCACCAACCAGCGCCCTCCACCCCCTCATCACCGCCCGCAACGCCGCCACCCTCACCGAACACGCCAACGCCATCCGCACCCGCCTACCCCGCTGAAACCCCCACACCTCCGGAGTACGCGGAGGAAGCCGGCGCACTCCAGGGGCCGCCAGCCCGCGCCCCGACGGCAGAGCAGCAATCCATACGCCCCCGGGGCCCCAGGGTTTAGGCCACCCTTCGAAGACCCAACATCTCGGCCACGGGCCCACACAGACCCCGAAAGCTCAGTACCAATCTCCACCAAACTGACCAGGCAAAACGCCAAAAACGTCACCGCGAAATCGGCACCAACTGTCAGTACCAAAACCCAGCCCACACACCCGCCGACCAGCGGCAATCCCCCGCAGAACCACTGACACATCAACGCCGAAAAATCACTGACAAATCAATGCACATCATCAGCCAGCACCGACCCGGTGACGGATCGCGGAGGGGCCGTCCACCCTCAAAGAAGGCCGGCCGTACGGGCGAGTAAGACCCCCGCGACGGCAGCTACGGCGTCCGGGGCCGGGCGCGGATGGCGGGGCGCTCCAGAAGGAGTTGGAGGCCTTGGCGCAGTACGTCGCGCGGGCGGGCCGGCGGCCGGGGCGCCGCGTCGCGCAGGTCCTGGCCGACGCGAGCGAGCACCGCGCTGGGATCTGGGTCGGGAACATCAAAGCCCGCCGTGACCGGCTCGATCAGGCGCAGCTCCGCGCGCTCGCCGAACTCGGCACCGACCGGGCCCCATAGCGGGGACGGGGCTGTTCCGGGTCTCCGAAACAGCCCATATATCCCGTCCCGTTGATCCGGCCGGGCTGGTCGGGAGGGGTCGCTCAGGCCTGGCCGGTCTCGAATCGGCTCACGAGCCCGCCGGGCGCGACGGTGAACCGCCAGGCAGTACGCATCTCGCCCCAGATGTCGTTGCGGAAGGAGACGATCAGGGACCGCCCCTCGTCGTCCTGCTTCTCGACCGTCATGTGACCGTTGGCGGCGAAGATCTCCTTATCGGCCCAGCCGGTGATGTCGCGCTCCGAGCCGTCATCGGCCATGGTCGCGTCCGCGGTGAGGGCGGCCTGGAAGGCTACCCGGTCATTTTCGTTGACGGCATCAACGAAGGCGCGAACGGCAGGGTCGGACAGCTGGTCAGGCTTGATCACGAGAACCTCCAGAAGGTCGGACGGTAAGGCATCTCGATCATGAAACATCACCGTGCAGGAGCCACACCTCGCTCTTCACCCATTCGGCCCCAGACGGCTTCCAGTACTGCCGGATCCCGCCCCCGGCACCCCCGGGCGGCCGGCTCACGAACGCGGGTAGCCGTGGCCCGGCGGCGGGTACTCCTGGCCTGGAGGTCCGGCGACGCCGAAGAGGACGATCCGCTCGAACTCCGACAGCTCCCCCGGCTGCCCGTCGTCAACGGCTTCGTCGATCGCCCTCAGCAGCCGCATCGAGCGCTCCTGATCTGCCTTGGCCCGCGGCGGGGCAGCAGCGAGCCCGCCACCACCCGGGCCCAGCGCATGGCCGGCCTCGAGACCTCGCTCGACGGCGGCGTCCCCGAACACGAGCGGCCCACCTTCGTCGAATAGCCCGCCGCCCTAAACACCCCCGGGTACGCCCCCTGGCTTTGTTCACGGGTTGTGAAGCCTGTTCGTCACAGCTTCGGGAGGCAGCGGCTGAGAGGGGATGGCGATGTTCACGAGAACGGGAGGCGATGCGCAACGGCGGGCCGCGTGACGGCGTCGGAGCCGCGCCGCTGGAGCGGCTGCGCCGCCCGCTGACGCGGACGGCAGGCATGGTGTTCGCCCGGTTGTTGGAGCGGGTCGCTGCCATCCGGGGACGCCGCGAGCCACCCCGGGCAAGGGGGCTTGTGGTGTTGGTGGGTTGTGACTTCAGGCCATGGCGGTTGGAGGTCGGCCATTTTGAACTCGGCTACGGAGAGTCGCGGCGCGCGTACACGTTGCAATAGGGAGGGTGGGGTGGTCGAAGTGTCGGAGCGCTGTGTAGTTGTTCTGCACAGCGTGAGAGGAGGCGGACATGACCGTTGACCCGTGGGTGAAGGCGTGGGGTGTGAACACGCAGGAGCAGTTGGGCAACGGCTCGAACAACGCGCAGCGGACGCCCGCCGCCGTGATTGGCTTGGCGTGTGAGGATGTGCGGGAGCTGGTTGCCGGTGAGGGCTTCGCCGTGGCGCTGTTGCGCGATGGGACGGTGAAGAGCTGGGGAGTGAACGCTTCGGGGCAGCTCGGCAACGGCACCGCTACCGGGCAGCCTGTTCCCGCCACGGTGCGCGGACTGTCCGGGGTGTCCGCGGTGGCTGCGGGCCGCAACCATGCGCTGGCCGTCAAGGGCGGACGGGTGCTGTCCTGGGGCGAGAACGCCCACGGTCAGCTGGGCACCGGCGAGACCACATCATCGAAGGTGCCGGTCCTTGTGCCGGGCCTGGACAAGGTGCGGGCGGTCGGCGCCGGTGACGGGTTCAGTGTTGCCCTGCGCCAGGACGGCACCGTGTGGACCTGGGGGCAGGGCGCGGCCGGCCGTCTCGGTACCGGCTCGACCGCCGACGGGCACGCTCCCCAGCAGGTCGCAGACCTGACCGATGTCGAAGCGATCGCGGTCGCAGACGCTCACGTCGTGGCCCTGACCGCCGACGGCACCGTCCACGCATGGGGTGCCGGCGCCGATGGCCGGCTGGGCAACGACAGCAAGGCGGACAGCAGCACCCCCGTGGATGTGGCGCATCTGGACGCGGTGGCCAAGGTCTTCACCGGCGCTGCTTCCTCCTTCGCCGTACAGGAGGATGGTTCCGTCCACGGCTGGGGAGCCAACGCCAGCGGTGAACTCGGCGACGGCACCAAGACCCCCCGCGCCACTCCGGTCTCCCTCGACGGCCTGCGCGGCGTCCAGCACGTGGCGAGCGGCGCCGGTCACACCCTCGCCGTCCTCGGTGACGGCTCCGTCATCGCCTGGGGAGCCAACCAGGACGGACAGCTCGGCGACGGCAGCACCACCAGCCCATCGGCCACGACCACAGCCCTGCCCCCCGGCAGCGGCATCACCTTCGTAGCCGCGGCCGACCGCAGCAGCTACGCCTACTGACAGCACAAGCAGGCGGCCTCCCCCGGAAGGAGAAGCCGGGCGGTCGCGTCCACCCCGGAGCAGGCGCACCGCTCCCGGGAACGCACGCCGGCGGTCACCATGACGGTGACCGCCGCCGTTTCCTGCACAGTGGCTGTCTCAGCTCGCCCGCTCGAAAATGAGGTTCACATCAGGGCAGTTGGCCGTGTACGCCAGCAGCGCCTCGCGCACCTCCTGGTCCACCGCCAGGCCCCAACGGGGCTTGACGGCCACCCCTCGCCGACGTACCAGCAGTGCACCAGCCACGCGTCAACCGCTGAACCGATGCCCCGAGGCCGGTAGCCAGCGCCTTTGTCCCAGCGACCCGGCCACCGAGGACGCCCAGACCGCCAGCACTACTCCCCGCGACCGGCGGTGCCGCCCAACGTCATGAACAACGCCTCGGCGCTGACGACCAAGGCGACTCCCGAACTGCTGTCAAAACGCTGCTCTTCGACGCACGCAAAGCCCAACAACACCACCGGAACCGCACCCACTGTCGCCCGGTTCAGCAGCAGGGCCGCCACCCAATCCAGAGGCGGCCCCGCGCTGCTCCACCGGCTCTGGCCATTTCCCAGCTGGTTGTGGTGTGCACTAGCAAGGCCGGTCCGCTTCGCGCGCGGCTGGCTGGCTGGCGTACGAGGGAGGGGGCGGGGAACGGTCGCGGCCTACCCCTTATGCGTTTAGTAACGCAGAGCAAGGATGACAGTCCCCCGCCCCCGGTGCCGACCCTGCATCCAGGTCAAACACAAAAGATGTGGCGGTCAGTCAGATTGCATTCGCCGTACGCCGCCACCAAATAGCGGATCAAACGCCTTCCGAAATCTGACGCCCGTGCCGCAGTGGGATTTATCCCCCCAGAAGGGCGGTGATCAGGTGCAAGATGGCGCCAAAAATGCCAATAGAGCCGGTTCCAGGAAGCAGCACGGGAAACTCCTATCAGGTAGTGGTAACTGCAAACCGACAACGGCGGTGTCGCCGGACTCGGAATGGTCAGTCGCTCCTCATCACCCGCACGAGCACACAAACGTAGGCCAGTAGGCCGGGCAGACACCCGCCCGCGCCCACCCCAAGTGACCTTGGCCCTGTCCTCGGCTGCGGCTTCGGCCGCCCGGTGGTGCGGGCAAGACCACACCACATAGAGACGGGGACCGGGCGCCAGCACCGACCCGGTGACGGATCGTGGAGGGGCCGTCCACCCTCACGGGGATGCACGGCCCCCTCCACTATGTCCGGGCCATCTGGGCCTGCCGGGGCGAGGCTCCGCGGCCTTCCAGACGAGTGCTGAGGCCTCGTGCAGCACCGGAAACAGGGAGGGGCCGCCGGCGCGCGGCCACGTCGAGCGGCTCCCGGGCGGCAGCGCGCATCAGACCAGGGTGGATCCTCAACCAGAAGCAGCGCCCCGACCGGCTCACCCCCGGCGCCACTGGCCGCGCTCACCGACCTCGTTACAGGGCCGGGATGTTGCCCCGCTCTGCCACGCAACTCGAGAAACCCGGCCGCACTGCCGGGGCTTTCCCCGTTCAGTCCCCCTGTATCCCCGCCCGAATACCCAGCGGCAAGCAGCCGCCGGCAGTCTTCAGGTACTCATCCGATCACTCGTCCCACTCCACCTCACCGCCGCCGATGTTGAAGTTGGCGCCCAGGTCGAGGGCGAGATCCTCGAAGCCCGCCGCCTCCACCGTGTTCTCCTGCTCCTGCTCCTGCTCCTGGTTCTCGCTCACGAGCACTCCTCTGCCTTCCGGACCGCGAAGAACCGCAGTCATGATCAGAACGATGCTCAACCACGCTAGTGCCCCCGGGGACGCAAAGGCAGCCGTTCAAGATCTCTGCTCCCACCCGGCACAGTCGATGTTCCCCATGTACCGGTCGCCGGCTTCGGCCGACAGGCACACCCGTGCGGCAACCCGGTATCCGGGTTACATCGTCAGAAACTTGCCCGCCCGCCCACACCCCCCTGCGATGCGGTGGATTGTGCGGGCCAATACCTCGATCAGGCGCGGTCGTGTCGGGCGAGGTGTGAGGCGGCGAGTTCGCCAAGGGCCGGGCCGGTGGTCTCGTAGGCGAGGGGGGCGAGGTCCGGGGGTGGAATGTAGCCGTCGGGCATGGCCGCGTAGGCGCGTTCCATCAAGTCGGCGTAGGTGGCGGCCAGAGCTTGGGGCCAAGCGCCGGTCAGTGGGGGCCGCATGCGGGCCTCGGCGGCGAGCGCCGCGTGATGCGCGGCGGCTTCGGCTGCTGCCTGTTTGGCGGTCAGGTCGGTGATCAGCGGCCGGCACGGCGTGAACGCGGCCAACGGGCCCGGCAGCGGGCCGGGAGTGGCGCACGAAGCCAGGACGGCGTCGGCCAGGGTGGTGGCGATCAGTGGTGAGGCGTGCAGGCCGTCGCGGTGCGTGCCCGACGCCACCCACAGGCCCTCCTTGTGGGTGGGGCCGATGACGGGGTGGCCGTCCAGGGACAGCGGCCGGTTGCCGTGGTGTGTCCGCACGATGCCGGCGGTGGCCAGGCGGTGGTCGAGCTGGCTCAGCGCGGCATCGAGGAGGAACCGCAGGGCCCCGGCCGTGGGCCTGGCAGCGGGGGCCAGGCAGGGGTGGGCGCTGGCACCGATGTAGAGGGTGCCATCTGCCTGGGGGACGGCGTGCAGGCCGCAGGCGTAGGCGCGGTTGGGTGTGCGGATCACCGCGGGTGACGCCTCGGGGCTGGTGACGGTGACCGCGGTGCCGGCCGCTGCCAGGACGGGCACGACGGGCAGGTCCGGGTCGAGGGCTTCAAGGAGCGGCGTGGTCCAGGCGCCCGCCGCCACGACCGCCCGCGGGGCACGGAACACGCCTCTGGGTGTGTCGAGGAGGTAGCCGCCGGCCGGGGCCGTGGTGAGAGTGCCCGCAGGTGTGCGGAGGGTGTTGGGCAGGGCTGCGAGGGCCGCATCCAGGGTGTTGAGCCAGGCCCGGGCATCGATGAAGCCTTCGTCGGGCAGGTACCAGGCGCGCAGGGCACGGTCGTTGTCCAGCGGCCGGTAACCAGGAATGTCCGCAGGGGCGGTCTCCCGGCAGCCGAGACCGTACTCGGCCGCCGCGCGGGCGACAGCGGTGAAGGAGGCGTCGTCCAGGGCGGAGGAGACCGCGTTCAAAATCATGAACGTGCCCGTGCCGTACCCGTCCCGGTGTGGGGCGTTGGCGCCGGCGTGGGCACGGACCTGCTCCCGCCAGGCCGGCCAGCGCCGTGCCGCCTCGACCGCGATCTCGGTGCGCAGTCGGCCGTGCCGGGTCCGCATCGCGTGATCGGTGACCTCGCCCAAGGCGCCGAGCATCGCCCCCGCCGCACCCGACGCCGCCGTCCGGCCACCGTTATCCCCCTTGTCCCCGTTGTCGCCGGTGTCGCCGGCCAGCACCACCCGGACCGACGGCTCCGCCACCGCGAGCGCGAACGCCAGTGAACGGCCTACCGCCCCCGCCCCGACCACCAGCACATCCGCACCCTGAACCTCCATGCCGACTCCTCCGCCCCGTGCCCGGACCCACCGCCCGGGCGCATCCGCCATCTGGTCATCCCTCACGCGCCATCGTCCACGGCGCAGGTGCTCTGCGACGAGCGTCGGCTGCGAAAGGCCAGAAGACCCCAGCCGTGGAGCGGAACCGGTCGGGCAGGGTGGCGACGGCCCCGGCCGCCGCCGAAACGGTCGCGGCTCAGGGCTGCGAGGGCGTGGAGATCGGCGACGACGGAGTAATCGAAGGTCAGCTCGCGCGGCAACCCCGCTTCAGGGACCCACTACCCCCTCCTTCGGCCACCTCGCCCCGCATCTTGAACGAGCATCCTGCGCATGCCCGCGAGCATCTGGGCCGACCCGAACCCGGCCCTCAGGGAGGGCCGAGGGCCTGCTCTACGTCCAGGTCCGGTCTCTGGTCCTCCGGCGTCACCGCCGCGACCCGGTGCCGGCGGAACCGCGAGTCGAGCTCAAAGGCTTCGTCGTTGAGCTCCGGACGTCGTGCGCCAGGCGGGTGACGGTTGCGGGGCGCACGTTCGGATGGCTGGTCGAAGTTCCTCTTGCGGTGGACAGCCCGTGCCGACCGGTGATCGCGGGAGTTGTACAGGTGACATGCCTTTGTCCAAGACTGTGCGAAGAGGTGCCACCCCGATGTCCGAACTCTCACCGACCAACGCCCCGGATCCCGGCCGCGAGATCCCGATCATGATCGTCGGAGACTCCATCAGCCACGGCAGCAGCGGAGACTGGACCTGGCGCTACCGCCTCTGGAAGCACCTGCGCGCACAGCACGTCGAACTCGACCTCGTCGGCCCCAAGAACACCCTGGACAACATCCACACGCAGGAAGTCGGCGACGGCGACCACACCTACGCCGACCCCGAGTTCGACACCGACCACGACGCCCAGTGGGGCCGCCCGTACGTCACCGAAAAGGAGGAAATCGAAGCCAAGGTCGCCGAACACAAGCCGGACTACCTGCTCGTCCTCCTCGGCATCAACGACCTCGTCTGGTACGACATCGACCCGCCGAAGTTCGAGGCGAACCTGCGCGAGTTCATCGCCAACGCCCGCCGCGGCAACCCCGGCCTCGCCGCCGCCTTCGGCACCATCCTGGAAACCACCCGCGCCGTCCAGGAGCCGGAATTCGCGCTGAAGGTGGCCGGCGCCAACGACCGGCTGCGATCCGTCGTGAAGGAGCTCTCCAGCGAGGAGTCCCCGCTGTACATCGCGGAAACAGCCGCCGAGTTCGTGGCCGAGAGGCACACCTGGGACGGTACCCACCCCAACCCCAACGGCGAGATCCGCATCGCCGCCGCCTTCGCCGACATCATGGCCTCCGGCTTCGGTATCGGCGCGCCCTACCCCCGGCCCTACCCCGATGTCGCCCAGGTGACAGCGCAGGCCAAGGAAACCATCGACTGACACACGGCGACCCCCGGCCCGCGCCGCGCTACGCCCCCGGCTCCGGCTCCGGCTCCGGCTCAATCCCATGTCCCTGTGAAGGGTTGTACGGAGCCGGGAAACGGCGTGCCGGCTCGGAGTTCTCCAGCCGAACCGCGGCCAGGGCGCCACAGCTCCTGCACACCGGAACCTCGCCGGGAGGGGGCTGGGCTGGTGTTGTGGCCGCCGTGAAGCCGAAGCCAGGCCATGGCGCTGTCGGCCCGGCAGCCTGTGCGCAGAGTGCCCGAGTACTCGGGCAGGCCGCCTCACCCTTCCTCCGGCCAGGACGGGGCAGCCGCCCACGAGTCGCTACCGGGCGCGGGGCGGGCGTTCCAGAACTCTGGAACAGCCTGACGGGCCAAGGGGTGTCGGCCCGCGGTCGGCTCACGTCTCGGGGCAAGGCGCTGCCCAGCGGGTCTATGGGAGCCGGGGCCCGCTGGGCCTATGGCAGTCACCCGTCAGGGAAGACGCCTGTAGGTCCGCTTGGCGTCGGTGCCGACGCCTTTGAGTACCAACTCGAAGCCCTCTGCGCCGAACAGGTAGAGGACGGTGGTGTCGATGCCGCCGACGTTCAGCCGCTGGGTCATCCAGCTCTGGTCGCGGCGGCAGATCCCCTTGTACTGGCGGCCGTCACCGTACGTCCCGGCGTACTCCTGGCCCAGAGTGAACTGCTCGACATGCGTCCTGTCAGGGATCGGGCAGCGCGGCGCAGAAGAAGGTGGCGGACGTGCGGCTCGCCTCGGCGATCCGGCCCATCGCCTCGCGCCCACCGGGCCCCCACCCTTGGTGTCCGACGCCAGGGCGGCGAGCGGGCCGCGCCGGCCCGGCGCGGCGGATCGCCCGCCAGTCCACCTCCGTCCGCATTCGACTACGCGTAGGCGATCCCACGCCACTCGGACGGTGAACGGAGGACCATTCCTGGGGATGCAGAGAAAAGGGTCGTCCACCCGCCGGTGGACGGCCCCTTCCCGAGCGCCGCGCCCGGCACCCCCGCACCGGAGGCACGGGCGCGGCAAGGCGCGTGTCGTCTAGTGCACGGACGCGATGAAGCGGGCGTCCACGGCCGTGCCGCCGTTGTTGTTCCACACCAGGACGGTGATGGTGTTCGCCGCGTTGCCGCACTGGGGGGTGGGCGCGATGCGGAACGTGCGCTCGAACGCGTCGTACAGCTCGACCTGGACGACGCTGTTGGCGACATCCACGTCCGGGGCGACCCTCACGCAGTACTGGCCGGTGGCCGGCTTCGTCACGCTCACGATCTTCTTGTCCCGCAGCAACGCACCACCCGCCGAGACATCGGCAGCCGCCTGCACATACGGCGAATTGATGGGCGTCGCCGACGCCGCGGCCGGAGCCGTCAGAACACCCGCGAACGCGGCCATGGCCAGCACGACCGGAGTGAAACGAGACATGACTCTCCCAAGAAAATACGACCGAGCACTGAACGCCGGCCCGACTCACCCACCCTCCCAACCCGGAACATCCAAGATCGTTTCTGCTCCGACAAGATCCCCCGTATGGACGCGACACACCCTTACACCCACACCGCGAAGCACATGGATACGACCGAGGCGGCCCGTGCCGCACTCGACTGCGATCCGCCTGGTCTTGTTCACGGGCATGGGCTCTGGCTCACCTTCTGTGAGGGCCCCGGCGAGGTTCGAACAACCCATTCCGCGCGCAGCGAGGTGGTACGTCACGGGGCTGAAATCGCGCACCCTGGATTTCGACGGTGTAGCTCCTCGGGCCGGGACCGCAGCTTGCCGACAGGGCCAGCTGGCCGCCGGCATCTGCACGGAAGCGAGCCCGTTGTGCAGCCGAGCCCGTAGTACAGCCAGGGCGGGGCTGAGGCGCAGGGGGCGAGGAGGTCAGGTCCGTTGTGCGGTCCAGGTGCGGTTGCGGACGTCGATGACGGGCAGGCCGGCGGCCAGGGCGGCGGTGATGCCTTCGTCGGTGTTCTCGAAGGCCAGGCACTGGCTGGGCGGCACGGCCAGTTCCGCGGCGGCCAGGAGGTAGGCATCCGGGGCGGGCTTGAGGCGGGCGACGTGTTCGCGGCCGATGACGGTCTGGAACAGGTTGTCCAGGCCGATCGCGGCCAGGCCGGCGCGGACGACCTGGCCGTCGTTGGCCGAGGCCACCCCCATGGGCACGGTGCCCGCGAGGTGGCGTGCGAGAGTCACCACCCGCGTCACCGGGCGGGCCTGGCGGGCACGGGTGAGCCAGTGGGAGCGGGTGCGGGCCACAAACTCGGCGTCCGTCCCGGGCAGCTGGAGGCCGAGATCTTCGCGCAGCCGCTCGCGCAGGGCGGTCAGGTCGGCCAGGGGGGCGTTGTGCAGCCACGGTTCGGGGACGGTGAGGTGCAGGTCGGTGAAGCTGGCGCGGATGGCGTCGGTGTTGAGGGTGCTGGTGTCGACGAGGGTGCCGTCGAAGTCGAAGATCACGGCAGCCGGGCGCAGAGCGGCAACGAGCTCGTGGGCGTCGTCGTGGTCGTGGGCCTGTGTGTGCGGGCTGGTGGTGGTCGGGTTCATCGGTGGGCTCCGCTGGGCTGCTGTACGCGCGTGAGCGCCTGGCGCAGGGCGCGGGCGGTCAGGGCGTGGACCTGGGTGGTGGTGGCGGTGAGGAAGGGGCGGGGGCCGTACATGACGGGCAGGTCGTCCCAGGTGCCCTCATCGGTCTGGGTGTCGATGAGGAAGCGCAGGGCCCCCTCGACGGCTCCTCGAACGACCGCTCCCCGGGGTGGGTCGGGGTGGTGGGTGAGGGCGGTGACGGCCAGGCCGGTGGCGGTGGGGCTGGAGTGGGGTTCGCCCGGGATCCGGGGCCAGCCGCCGTCGGGACGCTGCGCGGCGAGCAGCGTGTCCACGGTGGGACGGGTGTGGGGGCCGGGTGGGAGCAGGGTGCTGATCTCGGCGGCGCCGTAGGCGGGCGGGATGTACCAGTCACTCCCCCAGCGGCCCCTTTCGCCGTGGTCGGCCAGCCAGCGGTAGGCGGGGGTGAGGTCGATGCCGGGCAGGGCGGCGGCCTTAATGCCGGCGGCCATGTGGGCGACGACGTCGGGGACGGGGTCATCGTCGCTGGAATGCCAGGTGGTCCACAGGCCCGCGCCACTCTGGCAGCGAAGGGCGTAGCCGGCCGCAGCGGTGCGGACTTTGTCAGCCCATTCGGTGTCGGCCAGGGCGAGGAGGGTGTTGCCGGTGGTGTCGTTGTCGGAGTCGAGCGGTGCGGCGCATGCCCAGCCGCCGTCCTCCTTCTGGGCGCAGGCGAGGAAGGCCAGGGCGGCGGGGAGAGCAGCCGCGTCGAAGGCGGGGTGGCCGCGCAGGGCGCGGACCATCAGGCCGGTGTCCCACACCTCGCTGACCAGGAAGCGCCAGGTGCCGTCGGGATGCTGGCCGGCCAGCAGGCTCTCGCGGCACCGGTGGGTGGCCGGGTGGTCCGGGGCCGTGCGGGTCAGCGTCAGGTGCAGCATGCCTGTGACCAGCGGCATGCCGTAGAAC
>NZ_JBHWMB010000073.1:34325-41068 GCF_042730015.1 Streptomyces sp. NPDC059957
GCCGTCCGCGGACTGCGTGCGCTGGCACTCGCCGAGCGTGCCCGGCGCCAGGGGCAGGCCCAGGACGGAGCGGGCGAGGGCCTCGAAGGCGAGCAGCATGATCCTCTGCCACGGCTTGAGCCGCACCCCCCGGTCATCGCCCAGTGCCGTTGTGGCCTGGTCCAGGAGCCGTCTGGCGTCAGCGCCGGGCGCGTCGAGGGCACAGGCGAGGGCGTGCAGGTACAGGGCCCGACGGGCATGCGGCCCGGCCGTGACCGACACGTCGGTGAACGCCGGCACGAGGCCGCTAGTGGTGGCCGCCTCGAGCAGCCAACGGTCGGCGGCTGCCACGAACGGATCGTGCCCCTGCACGGCGGCGCCCCGCAGCCAGCCAACCGCCCGCGCACGCGCCGAAGCCGCCCGCTCGCCCTGCACATGTGTCAGGGAACAGACCACGACGGCGTTCTCCAGCACTCGCGCCTGCGACGGCATCCGCCAGGCGCCATCCGCGCCCTGCGTCCCGACCGCGAACCGCGATGCCCTCCCCAGACACCGCGCCACCTCGGCGCCGACCCCAGCTGAACCTTCCGTAGTGGATGGCCCACGGCCGTCCACCAGCGCGCCGATGGAACCCAACAACCCCACTCCTTCTGCGAACACACCCCGATGGCGCGTCTCATGGACCTGGCTTGCATCACCGCAGCACACCCTATTTCCGCGGCGTGATCTACGGTCAGCGTTGTCGCCGCCACACGCTGGCAGATCCGAAACGGCAGGCGCATGACATAGCTCAGCCGGTAGTCGCGGGGCGACGGCCCTCTCGCGTGCCTACGACGACGCGTGCGCAGGACGGATTCTTCCAACATCGCCAGAGCCACCGCGGAAATGGAGCCAGGCCCCCCTTCGCACGGCGCGTTGGGGGTGCCGACTCGAACACGGAACTGGTCTGACTGCCGGGTGCAGTGGAGTCCCCGGGCACCGGTGGGTGCCGAGGGTTCCGCTGTGTGGCCCGGTGCGAGTGTTGCTCGGGTGTCAGTTGCCGAAGAGGCTGGCGAAGGGTCCGAACAGACCGGTGAGCGCGAGAGCCTTGACCGGGTCGTGCTGGGTTTGGGCGATGGGGGGCTTCCAGGGGGCGAGGGTCCAGGTCTGGCCGGGGCCGCCCTTGCTTTTACCCACGAGGAAGCCGCCCTCATCAGTCCAGTAGGTCCGCTCGGCCGGCACGGTCTTGCTGTCCGCGGCGTAGATGTGGGTGCCGTCGTACGCCCACCGGTAGGTGCTGTTCTTCTCACGGCGCGCACCGCAGCCGTGCATCCTCGTCGACGCATCTCCCGACTCGACCGCAGGAGGGTGGATCCCTTGCTCCGCCGCCGCGTCGATGTACGCGTGCGCGGCGTCGACGCCCTCCGGGTCCTCCTCGACATGGTGCTCGGGGAACCTGATGGAAGCGCAGTAGCCGTGCCAGAGCTCCAACTGCTTCGCGAGGCTCGCATCCGCCCCCACTTCCGCCTCCGCCCACGTCTTGAACCCCGCGGGCAGCAGTACGGCGAGCTTCTCCTTCAGACTCCAGGGCATGTCGTCCAGCTTGTGCCGGAACAGGTCGGCTGCCCGCTGGCGGTCCTCGGCCGTGGGATACGGATTGAGGTCCAGCCACACGCAGTAGTCGCCGATGTTCTGGTACTCGCCGACGGCGTGGCTGACGATCTGGCTGAACGGCTGGCGCTCTGCCGTGTCGTCGATGGTGCTGAACCACCAGACGGTCGCTGGACTTCCGTCCGGCTCGCCGAGTTCCAGACCCGGCTTGTCCGTGACGTACTGGAGGTACTTGGTGCCCTCCTTCCAGTCACTGACGTCCGTGGTCCTGCCGAGCCGCACACGGACACAGCGGCCGGTCTCGTTGTTGACGATCGTGAAGTTGCCTTCGGGATACGTTGACATGCCCGCAGTATCAGGCCCGGGAAAAGCCGGTAAGTCGCTTCCCGTGATCTTCAACCGAAAGAGCGATCGCGGGGTCACAGTCTCCCTGCGCGCAGGTCCGAGCCCGGCGACGAATAGCCTGCGTGCAGCTCGCACCTGGATGCAGGCTGAGCAGGACCGGCTCCGTAAGAACGGCGCACTGGCTCGTTCGTGGGAACGGGCTCTGGCTCAGCTTGTGTGGTGCCGGCCCGAAGCAAGAGCGTCGGCAAGCCGCGCCCCCGGATCGCCAGTGACGTGATGTACGGAGCGTCCGGCCGGCCAGGTCGAGATTCCGTCGTCCACCCACCGGGGAACGACGTGGAAGTGCAGGTGGGGCACTGACTGCTCCGATCCCGGACCGCTGGCGCTGAGGATGTTCACGCCTGAGGCGTTCAAGGCGGTCCGCGCGGCCTCGGCCACGCGCTGGACCAGCGCCGTCATCACGGCGAGGACCTCAGGCGGGGTCTCAAAGACGTCCGCGTAATGGACCGTTGGAACCACCAGAGTGTGACCCGGCGCCAGCGGGTTCAGTGGAGTAAAGGCACAGGCCACCGGACCACGAGCCACCCAGCCCGCGGTGCCTTCACGGATGAGCCCGCAGAAGATGCAATCCATGTGACCGACCCTGCCAGACGCGGGATGTCACTCGCCAACCAGTTCCGGGTCTGGTGGGGATGGCAAGGACAGCCCACGACTTCACAGAAGTTGTGCCAGAACCCCGAACTCGTGAACAGAGCCAGCGCACACCAGGTCGCCCGATGACCCGGTGACTTGGCGGCCCGACGGCAAGCCGTACTACCCGCGCGCTGGCCCGCACGGGAGCAGCAAGTTCCCGCAGGGTCGGCCGCCCGCCACCGAGAGCGTGCAGCAGCCCGGACAGATCCTCGGGGGACCGGCCTGTGCGTGCCGGAAGGGGGGCTGACGGGCCGGTTCCGCCGCCCCCGGGGTGGTCGGCGGATCCTCGGCTGCAGAACGGCCGCCGTGAACGGAACACCGCGCAGGACGTTGTTGGAGTCGGTCGTCGTGCCGAAACCGAGATGGTGAGGCCAAGTTCATCAGGCCGACGAGGGTCCTGTCCGCTCAGCCGGGCGAGGCGCGCTGGCCCTATCAGCCGAGTTGTGGGCGGGTTTGCGCTGCGCGGCCCAACGTGTGTCCCCCGTGCGGGGGTGAGGAGACGTTTCCCTCATACCCTCGCCATCACCTGCCAGGTGATGATCGGCCCCCTCGCCGGGGCCCGGACAAGCTGACTCCCGGCCGTTCCCGGAGGTGTCCATCCCCGTGGTCCTCGTCATCGTCGTCGCCGCCCTGGCCCTGCTCGCAGGCCTCGCCGCGAACCGCTTCCTACGCCCGCGGCTCCTCAGTGAGGACGACGACACCGGCATGGCCGTCAAAGACCTCGTCGGGCCTCTGCTGACGCTGACCGTCCTGCTCCTCGCGTTCGTCCTGGTCACCGCCAACGGCTCCTACGGCAAAGCCGAAGTGTCCTCCCGCGGTGAAGCCCGCGCTCTGGACCAGCTCGTCGAGACCGCCGAGTACGCGCCCGAGGTCCAGCGAGGACGTATCCAGGCCGACGCCGTCTGCTACGCCCGCGCCGTACGCACCCAGGAATGGCCGGCCATGGCCGACGGCAACGGATCACCGGCACCCAGCAGATGGTCCACAGACTTCCGCACCACCTTCCGTGCCCTGGAAGGCAAGTCGGCCTTCGGCATGCTGGTCGCCGCCGACAACAAACGCTCCGAGGAACGCGAGGAACGCCTCACCCAGGCCACCCCCACCATCCCCTCCGCCATCTTCTGGTTCCTCCTCGCCACCTTGACCTTCACCGTGATCAGCCTCGGAATCTGCCTGCCCCGCAGAAACAACCGCGGCCAGATCACCGCCCTCGTGGTGATCACCGCCCTGCTCACCACGACCCTGTGCATCATCAAGGACGTCGACCAACCATTCAGCGGCATCATCAAAGTCGAGCCGACCGCGATCGCCGAGACCGAACGACAAGCCACCCGCGACTTCCTCGCCCACCACAAAATCACCGAACTGCCCTGCGACGACCAGGGCAACCCCACCGCGTGAAAGGCCATCCGCAGACCGTGCTTAACACCCCGCCCTTCCCGTACGAATCCGGCACGGCTCGGGAACGGTTCCGGCACGACGGCTACCTCCCTCTGCGCGGTCTGCTGAGCGAGGACGGCCTCGCCGCACTGCAGGGCGGAGCCGGCCGGCTGGAACAGCTCGCGCGGCGCCGGGACTTCACCATGGCCTGCATGGACGACTCGCCCCGCCACATGACCACCCTCGGCGGCCACGTCATCGCCCAGGA
The DNA here is from genome assembly GCF_042730015.1 of Streptomyces sp. NPDC059957. Taxonomy (NCBI): domain Bacteria; kingdom Bacillati; phylum Actinomycetota; class Actinomycetes; order Kitasatosporales; family Streptomycetaceae; genus Streptomyces; species Streptomyces sp. NPDC059957. Next base: position 38,581 of record NZ_JBHWMB010000073.1, read on the forward strand.
ATCCCGGCTCATCCCCCAGCTGTACGCACAACCCGCCCTGCGCTCCCTCATCGGCGCCCTGACGGGCACACCCGTCATCGACGTACCCGACCCCGTGGAACGACACGTCCTGAACATCCTGCACCGCGAGGGCGACACCCATGGCGCCCACACCGACGACTACCCCTACGCCCTCGTCCTCTTCCTCGAAGCACCCCACCAACCGGACGAAGGAGGCCTGCTGGAATACGCCCCCCAGGCCGAATCACTCAACGCGATCAGCCACACCAGCGGCGCCCCCGTGCGAACCGCGCACCACCGCGCCGGCGACGCCTACCTCCTGCGCAGCGACACCACCGCACACCGCGTCACACCACTCACACGCCCCGGCCTGCGCCGCACCGTACTCAACTTCGCCTACACCACCCCGACCACACCCCCACACACCACACCCTCAGCCCAACAGCTCTACACCTGACCTCCGGCTCACACCGACACCCCAACGGGGCCCCGCACTGCCATACGAGCCGCCACCCAGTCGGCGGCCTCCACCACCGACCTGGCCCGTATCCGCGCCGCGACCAGGCCGCTCCCGGCCTACCTGACGGGCAACCACCGGTCTCAGCGGGCAGGCCAAGCCGGCCCAGCCTGGAAGGCCGACCGACCGACCGCACTAACGCTCCCGTTCCCCCCTCGGGGGCCGGATGGCTGCGCGCGTTCAGGAGGGTCGGCGAGCTACCAGGTGACGATGACGGCGGCGTCATGGCCGTCGGCGCCTGGTGTGCCGAGGGCGCCGTTGCCCCGGGAACCCGGTACCGGCCTTGCCTAAGATTTCTCGATCCCGTGATAGCAGGCCACCTGCCCACATACCGCCCGGTGACAACGCTGACGCGTCAGATCCCATCACGAGCGCGGGCAGCCGCGCCCGACAGGCGGGTACTCCCGGACCGGCAGCGCGGCGCGGGAGGGTAGCTCTCCTGCGGGGTTGTCGCCGCTGGGACCAGGTGGGCGGTCTTTTGACGCGGGTCGTGACCGCTGCTCGGGAACGATCGTTGGCCGGCAATGAAGAAGATCATGACCATTGCCGTGTTGATGGCGTCCGTGCTGGGCCCGGCCAGTCAGGCGCAGGCCGCTTTCGCGCCCATGCCCGACTTCCTGGGCCAGTCCGCCGCCACTGTTCTGCAGTCCGTCGATGCCGGAACGAACGTCGAGATGACAGACCTGAGCGGAGCACAGCGTCCCGTCCAGTGGCCCGCGCAATGGAAGGTCTGTACCCAGTCCCCGGCTCCGGGCGAGACCATGACCGACAAGATCAGCGTCGGTGTGGTCAAAACGGACGAGGACTGCCCCACCCTGTAGAGGCCGTAGACGATGCCGTCGTCCATCGTGGTCGGCGGTACTTCCAAAACGGAGAGCAGACCCCAGACGAAGCCCGGCTTCCCCGCGGAGTGCACGGACACCGCGAGGCGCCGCAGGGCGCAACGCTGTCAGGGCGAGCCCGTCTCGGTTGGCCGGCCGCACCGAGCGGCAGCCCACGCACTGGCCACCGGCCCGGCTTGGCCACCCCGCTCAGACAGCCTCTACACCTGGCGCCCAGCCGCTGGCCCCACTCCCCCCACCACACACACCCTTATGGCCGCACCGGCCTCTCCCTCTGTTAAGTTCGGCGGCCGGAGCCGGCCAGGCCCCGCGACCGGGCACCGGAGCCACCGGGCCCCCACCGCCGCTCTCCCCGACGGCCTTCGGCACACTATGGCCGGGCTGCTGCACCGCGACCGGCTCCGCCTCCAAGAGGTGTCCATCACGCGGTGAGCGACATGCGGCTCCGCCTCGGGTCACGTCTCGCCTGGGACCCCGCAGCTCCAGATACCGCGGGCGGCCGCGCAAGCTCTGGCCGAGCCGCGAGCACGGCGGCGAGCGAGACCGGCAGACGTTGAGCGCCTTCAACTTCGGGTGCGGTCCCACTCTGTGCGCCCGAGTGGCGGCCACCCTGGACAAGCCCTCCGCGCGGAGTGCTTGCCGAGGGTGGCTTTGTACGCGAGAACGGTCAGCGTTTCTTGACACCGCTTTAGGAGTCATCTGAGGACCAGCCTCGGATGCGAATGTTCTGAGTTTCGGCAGCAATGGAGCCGCCGATCAGTTGCAGCAGTCGCACCCTGGACGGCAGCCGCACGCGTCGGCCTCGGCCACGGGTGTGGTCGCAGCGGCAGCGGGGGCCGCGCAGCAGCCCTTGCCCTGCCAGGCGTCACGGCCTTCCTTGACCGCGATCGCAGCGATGACCAGGGCGGCGATGGGGTCGGCCCACGACCAGCCCAGGGTGGCGTTGAGGACCAAGCCGACCAAGAGGACGGCGGACAGGTAGGTGCACAGCAACGTCTGCTTGGAGTCGGCGACGGCGCTGGCGGAGCCGAGTTCGCGGCCGGCCTTGCGTTGGGCGGCGGACAGGAACGGCATCACGGCCAGGGACAGGGTGGCGATGACGATGCCGGGGACGGAGCGTTCGGCCTCG
>NZ_JBHWMB010000074.1:0-13632 GCF_042730015.1 Streptomyces sp. NPDC059957
GGTCCGGCCGCCGCTGCCGGGCCCGCGGCCGTGAGGGTGGCGGCCGCGAGGGCGAGCGCGCCGAGCGCGCCCGTGAACCTGTGTCGTCTCATGGGCCCGGAGTGAAACCCGGCCCGGCGCGGGGGCGCCAGAGCCGTCACCCGGCCCTGGCCGGATCCCGTCGCCGAGGGATGGCGGACAGTGGATCCCACTCCCGCCCGTCGGTCAGTTCACCCCCGCGCGAGGAACGACCAGCACCTCCGTCCCCATGCCGCGGATGGCCCGCACCTCCCGGTCGGGCAGTCCGTCGTCCACCACCAGCAGGTCGAAGTCGCGGAGCGAGGTCAGCGCGTACATCCCGTCGCGGGTGAACTTGGTGTGGTCCGCGAGCAGTACGGTCCGCGCCGCGGCCGCCATCATCGCCCGCTTGACCTGAACGGTCTCGGGCGAGGTGCGGTAGCAGCGGCCCCGGGTGACCGCCGTCGTCTGCGCCTCCCGGGCTTCTTCGACAACCTGGGCCACTCCGACGTCATCCAGGCCTCGGGCGGTGGCGCCTTCGGCCACCGCGACGGAGGCACGGCGGGCGCGAAGTCCCTCCGCCAGGCGCAGGACGCCTGGCAGCAGGGCATCGGCCTGGTGGAGTACGCCCAGGACCACCCGGAGCTGAGGGGTGCCTTCGCCTCCTTCACCGACGACGCGGACAAGCTGTACCCGGGCTGGCGCGACCTGCTCAAGGGCCGGGAATAGCCCCGCCCGACGGGGCGGCGGTCCCTGCCACCGCCACCGCCGCCCCTGCTCCCCGCCCCCGGCCGTCCGGCCTCCTGACGGAACCATTCCTTCCTTGTCCCCAGTCCGTAACAGGGGTATGAGACGCCAAGGACAAGGGCAACCCGTTAGTGCAGGCCGGGCGGCCAATACGTCGACACCCGGACCACGGCGCAGCGGCCGATCGGCTCGCGCCGTCTGCGTTCATAATCGAGGGTCGACAGCGGTCGCACAGGGCCGACAACGGGGGAAACACCATGAACACTTCTGCCCACACCAGCCGCAGGAACTGGAAGGCCTACGTCCTCGGGGCGGCGACGGCCGCCGCGCTGCTCGCGTCCACGGCGTGTTCGCCGAACGAGGGCGAAGGACCGGACAACGGCAAGCCCTCGGGCTCGCCCACCGCGCCGACCTCACAGGCGCCTTCGCCGAGCGCGAGCGCCTCACCGGAAACGCCGAAGCCCGGCGACACGGCCTCGGCGAAGCCGACCCCCGCACCGACGAAGACCGGCGGTGGCGGCGACGGCGCCCTCCCCCTCTGCACCGAGGGCAACGTCTCGATCACCGCATCGAGCGCGGACGACCCGGGCGAGCCCGTCGCGCACGTCCTCTTCACCATCCAGAACACCGGCAGCAAGACCTGCGCCGTCTACCACTACCCCCACGTCCAGCTCGGGAACGCCCGGGGGCTGGTCCCCGACATCAAGCTCGTCCCCGCGCCCAAGGACCCGTTCGCCACCCTCGCGCCCGGCAAGGTGGCGTACGCCGCGATGGTCCTCGTCGGCCCCATGGACGAGGCGCCGACGAAGAGCATCACCGTCCAGCTCCAGGACCGTACGTCCGGCAGCAAGATCGGCAAGCCGATCAAGGTCGCCATGCCCGGCGTCGACACGCTGTACTTCAACGACTTCGTCCGCGTCACCCACTGGACGACCGACAAGGCCCTCGCCCTGCGCTTCATCATGGTGTCCTGACGAACCGCCCCCCGGAGCCGTCCTCTAAGGTGACTCCACCGGCTGGTCCGTGCGCCCGTGCGCACGGACAACAGCCGTCCTGACAGGGGGAGTCGGTGGAGTCACTGCGGCCCGGCGATCCGCCGGAGATCGGCGGGTACCGCCTGCTGGGACGGCTCGGCGAGGGCGGCATGGGCGAGGTCTTCCTGGCCCGTACGACCTCCGGGCGGCCACTGGCCCTGAAGACCGTCCACCGGGAACTGAGCCGGGATCCCGACTTCGCCGACCGCTTCGCGCGGGAGATACGCGCCAACGACCGCGTACGTTCACCGTGGACGGTCTCGGTCGTGGACTTCAGTGCTCCGGGGGCGTCCCCGCAATGGCTCGCCACGGAGTACGTCGCCGCGCCCTCCCTGGGGGAGTGGGTGCACCGGCACGGACCGCTGCCCGAGCCGGCCCTGTGGAGCCTGGCCCGGGAACTCCTCGCCGCGCTCGTGGCCGTACGGGCGGCGGGCATGGTCCACCGCGACATCAAGCCCGGGAACGTGCTGCTCGGCCGGGAGCGGCCCTTCCTCATCGACTTCGGCATCGCGCGTGCCGTGCACGACCCGCGCCACACCCGGACGGGATCGGTCATCGGCACGCCCGGCTTCCTCGCACCGGAGCAGGCGACCGGAGCCGTCGCCGAAGCCCCGGCCGACGTGTTCTCGCTCGCCGCGGTCCTCGTCCACGCGGCCACCGGCCGCAGCCCCTTCCTGGCCGCCGGCGAGCAGCCGGCGCTCCCCGCCCTCCTCTACCGGATCGTGCACGAGGAGCCCGCACTCGACGGAGTTCCCGAGGGGCTCCGTTCCCTGCTGCGGAAGTGCCTGGCCAAGGAGCCGCAGCAGCGCCCGACCGCCGACGAGGTACTGGCCGGGGTCGGCGCGGCAGGGGAGGGATGGAGCGGGGCCCTGCCACCTGCGCTGGCGGCGGAGATGGGCCGCCGGGAGACCGAACTGCGCGGCACCCTTGCCGCATCGGAGCCGCTCGCCGTACCCGTACCCGTACCCATTCCCATTCCCATTCCCATTCCCATTCCCGTGCCTCCTGTGGGACCTCCCGCGGCGTTCGCGGCGACACCGCCGCTGCCCGCCGCCCTTCCCGCAGGGCCGCGGCGGGTGCCCTGGGTGCCGGCGGCCGTCGGCGCCGCCGCCCTCGTCGTCGCGGCCGCCATCGTGATCAAGATGCCGTGGGGCGGGAGCGGGGACGGGAACGGGGGAGGGAACGGATCGGCGACCCCGTCCACCCCGGTGTCTGCTTCGGTGTCCGCGATGCCGAGTTCGTGGATCGGTACGTGGACCGGCACCGGACCCGGGACACCCGACGCGGACGGGGTCTCGCGGGCCAGGACGGGAGAGTTCTCCGTCACCGTCACGCTGAACGCGGGATCCGTCGGAGACCTCGTGGGCCGGCAGGTCAGCGACGTGAAGGAGACCCTCACCGGACGGAACCTGGGGTGCACGGAGGCCCTGGAGTTGCGGCAGACGAGCGGGGCCAGGTCGGTCTTCGCGGCAGTGACCAGCCATCCGACCGACCCGGCGGCCACCTTCGACTGCCCCCGGGGCAACCTCTACGTGCTGACCCTGGCGGAACCCGACCGGCTGAAACTGGAGGTCGAAGGGGCCCAGTCGGCGGGCGCCCCCGAGGCACTGACCCGGAGCGGCTAGCGGGACAGGCGCACCGCGGCGGTGTGGGCGAGCCAGCCGAAGGCCGCGCCGACCGCGTACCAGAACAGGTCGGGCGCGTTGAAGGTGGACCCGAGGACGAGCCGGGCGACCGTGCTGTGCCGGGAAAGCTCCGACGGTACCCCGGTGAGCTGGAGCAACTCCACCGCCCAGCTCACCGCGAGAGCGCCCGCGGCAGCCCGCAGGGCCGTCACCCGTGGCAGGGCCAGCACGATGAGGGCGAAGATCAGTACGGTGTACAGCGCGTCCCCGCCGTACTTGGCCGGACTCCCCGTCGCCACGGCCCGTAGCCCCACCCCCGCGCCGACGGTCACCACGACCGCGGCAGCCGCCGCCAGACGGGTCCGGGCCCGGCGGGGTCCGGCACGGTCACGACTCGCAGGCACGTAGGTGGTCACGGGGACCACCGTGCCAGACGGCTGCCGCCCGTCGTCTCCGGCCCCCGCGTGAGCGGAGGGGCAGGTACGTGGGCCTCGTACCCAGGCGGGTTGAGTAGCGCGACTCATGCCGGACCGGGCGTCGGCCGACAGGCTGGGGGCACGAAGACCGCACACCCCCGGAGGTTCGATTCCATGATCAGCCGCTTCGCCGCCGCCCTGGCCCCGGTGTTCGGGCGGATGACCGTCTCCGAGGACGCCTCGGGCCCCGTCATCGGCGGGACCATCCTGGCCGCCAACCACACCAGCCTGGCCGACCCCGTCATCGTGGTCGCCGCCCTGCGTCGGCTCGGCGTCGAGCCGGTGGTCATGGCCACGGCCGGGCTGTGGCGGGTCCCGGTGCTCGGCGGCACTCTCGCCCGCGAAGGGCACATCCCGGTCCACCGGGGAACGGCCCGCGCGGCGGGTTCCCTCGCCGACGCCGCCGAGGCACTGGCGGCGGGGCGGTGCGTGCTGATGTACGGGGAAGGCGGGATCCCCTCCCGCCGTGACTCCGGGGAAGCCGAACCCCTGCCCTTCCGCAGCGGCCTCGCCCGCCTCGCCCGGGCCACGGGAGCACCCGTCCGGCCCGTCGGCCAGGCCGGCGCCCGCCGCGTCAGCTCCGGGACGACGGCCAAACAGCTCGCCGGAGTCCTCACGGCCCCGGTCCGCAGGCCACGCGTGCACGTCCACGTGGGCGCGCCCCTGTTCCTGCCGGACGGCCTCTCCGAGGCAACGGCCGCGGCGCACGGGGCAGTCACCTCGGCCTGGCGGACCGCAGTGTTCGGGCTCGCCGGAGCCGGCGCGCCGTAAGCCCCTCAGGAGCTCCGCCCCGAGGACGTCGTCAGCGCACCGGGCGCAGGGTCGCCAGGTCGCGGGCGGCGAGTTCGGGGTGGGCGGTCAGGGCGGTGTGCACCGCGTCCAGGACCGGCAGTTCGGCGTGCCCGCGGGCCAGGGCCACGTCCTTGGCCGCCAGCGCCACAGGGAAGTGGGAGCCCTCGGCGTAGGCCCGGGCCACCGCACCGGCCAGCGGCCCGCGGGCCAGCTCCGAGCGCAGCAGCTCCTCCGGCAGGTCCAACGAGGCACCGAGCGACAGGACTTCGGAGACCAGCGCCACCCCGCCGATGGCCGCGTTGATCAGGACCAGTTTGAGCGCGGCGCCGGAGCCCGCCGGACCGCACTCGGTCACCTCGCCGAGGGTGTCCAGGACCCGGCGGACCGGGCCGGGCAGCGGGCCGCCGGCCAGCACCCACAACTCACCGGAGGCGGCCCGGTCCACGCTGCCCATGACCGGGGCGTCGGTCAGCAGCACCCCGGAAGGCAACCGCCCCGCCACATCCCGCACGGCCTGCGGGCCGACGGTGGAGGTGTCGATCCAGTGGGTACCGGGCCGCAGGGCGGGCAGCAACTGCTCGGCGACGGCGTACAGGGCCGCCGGGTCGGCGAGCATGGTGATCACGAGGTCCGCCTCCCGGACCGCCTCGGCGGGGGTGGCGGCCGGGACCGCGCCGGCCTCGACGAGCGCGGAGATCCTGCCGGGGGAGCGGTTCCAGACGGTCAGCCTGTGGCCGGCGGCGAGCAGGCGGCGGGCCATCGGGGTGCCCATGCTGCCGAGGCCCAGGAACGCGATGTGCGGCGTGTCGTCCGCGGTGGTGTTCATGGCCCCGACGCTAGGCCCGCCCCACCCATGCGACAAGCGAATGAATAGCATGGCTCCCATGCCGATCCCGCATGACCTCTACGAGGTCTTCCGCAGCGTGGCCCGCCACGGCTCGTTCACCGCAGCGGCCCAAGTCCTGGGCTACACCCAGTCCGCGGTGTCCCGGCAGGTGCAGACATTGGAAGAGGAGTGGGGCACCGCGCTGTTCGACCGGCTGCCGCGCGGGGTGCGGCTCACCGAGGCCGGCCGGGCCCTGCTGCCGCACGCCGAGGCGGTCGATACGCGGCTGCGCGCCGCCCGCGCCGAACTCGACGCGCTGCGCGCCCTGGACGGGGGCCGCCTGCGGATCGGCGCGTTCTCCACCGCCGACGCCGCGCTGCTGCCCCGCACCCTGGCGGCGTTCCGGGCCCGGCACCCCGCCGTGCGCGTCACCCGTACCGAGGGCGGATCCGCCCGGCAGCTCGCCCTGCTGGCCGCCGGGGAGCTGGACCTCGGCGTGGTCGGGACGGCCTGCGGGCAGCCGCTGGAGGGATGCGAACTGCACCACCTGCTGGACGAGCGGATGTACGTGGCCGTGCCCCGCGGCCACGCGCTGGCGGGACGGCGCTCGGCCCGGCTGGCCGAGTTCGCCGGTGAGGAGTGGATCGCCGCGAGCAGCCGTCCCGAGGAAACCCTGATGGCCGGCGCCCTGGCCCGGGGCTTCCAGCCCCGGATGGGCTTCCTGGCCGCGGACTGGATCGCCAAACAGGGGTTCGTGGCGGCAGGCCTGGGGGTCACCCTGGTGCCCGAGCTGGCGGCCTCCTCGGCCCGCGCCGACATCGTGCTGGTCCCGCTGCGGGCGGAGGACTCCCCGCGCCGCGAGGTGTACGCGGCGACCCCGCGCGGCTCGGCCCCCTCACCCGCGACGACCGCCTTCCTGGCACTCCTGCGTGCGGTGGCCGCCGAGTTGACCACCTAGTGCCGTGCCGGGCGTCGCGACCCGGTGAACCTTCCCGGTCACAGCACTGGGGGTGTCGTTCGGACCGTACCGGGCCGAACGAACGCCTCTGCGTGGGGGAGTCGGTGGCGAGTGCGCTGGAACTCGCCCGTCCGGGCGCACGGACGCTCTAGCGTGCCGGCCATGATCTCGCTCAGGTTCCGGCGGGCCCTGCTGCGCGCCCTCGCTTCCGTCCTGCTCTGCGCCCCCCAGACGGCCGCGGCCCGGACGCCTCCGGACCCTGTGGCCCCCGCATCGACGGCGACGCCCGACCGCCCCTCTTACGAGGTGTCGTTGCGCGCAGACGCCGACGGCTCGCGCTGGACCGGCCGTCAGACGGTGTCCTTCCGCAACTCCGCCCGCACCCCGCTTCGTTCGGTCGACGTCAGACTGTGGGGCAACGGCACCGAAGGATGCGGAACCCCCGGGGCGCAGACCCCGGTCCGCGTGGGCCGGGTCACCGGAGGCACCCCGCAACCGCTCACCGTCGACTGCACCGCCCTGCAGATCGACCTGCCCAGGCCGCTCCCGTACGGGGGCGCGGACCAGCATCTCCTTCGACCTGGACCTCACCGTCCCGGACCGCGTCCACCGCTTCGGCAAGGACGGCGCTCACCGCTACCTCGGCAACGTGCTGCCCCTGCTGTCCGTACGCGACGCCCAGGGCCGGCACCTCGACCCGGACGTCGGCTTCGGCGAGAGCTTCCACACCCTGGCCGGTGACTTCCGCGTGGTCCTCGACCACCCCGGCGCACTCGTCGTCCCCGCGACGGGCACCACCACCCGCCGCGCGGGGGCACCCGGCCGCATCGTCAGCACCAGCGTCGCGCACGGGGTACGGGACTTCGCCTGGGCGGCGGGCCCCTTCCTGTCGAAGACGGTGACCACGCCGGGCGGAATCAGGCTGAACGCGTACTGGACCGCGGCCACTTCCCCCGAGGGGGTCGCCAAGGATCTGCGGGACGCCATCGGCTCGGTCGACGAGTTCGGGAAGCGCTTCGGGCGTTACCCGTACGGCGAGCTCGACCTCGTCATGAGCGACAACCTCGACGAGTTCGGCAGCATGGAGTTCCCCGGCATCGTCCTGCTCTGGACCGAACCGGAGGGTTCGGCTGTCGTCCACGAGGTCGCCCACCAGTGGTTCTACGGCATCGTCGGCAACGACCAGTTCGCGTCACCCTGGCTGGACGAATCCTTCGCCCAGTACGCGTTCCAGTCGTACTCCGGCGAGGACACCACCACCTGCTGGGACGACCAAGGAGCCTGGCCCAGTCCGACGGCCGCCCTCACCCACCCCATGGCCTACTACGCGGACGGACACCGGTCGGAGTTCGTACGAGTCGTCTACATGCGCGGCTCCTGCGCCCTGCACGACCTGGAACGGGTCCTGGGCACCCCGGCGATGACGGCCATGCTGCGCGGCTACGTCCGCGACCACTGGCTGGGCGTCTCCACCACCACGGACTTCAAGCGCGCGGCCCAGGCGGCGACGCCCCAGGACCTCAATCCGTTCTGGACGGAACACCGGATCCACTGACCACGTCCGACACGAACCCCGGGCGCGAACGGATCTTCAGGTGGCAGCATGCCGTGTCATGGCAGATGACAGCAGCAGTACCTTCCACGCGGGCCAGACAGGTCTCGTCGTCAGGATCCCGGAGGCGGAGCCGGCCGTCCGGGGGTGGCGCGAACGGCTCGACCCTTCGGCCCGGGCCGGGGTTCCCGCACACGTCACCGTGCTCTTCCCGTTCCTCGAGGAGAGCCGGCTGGATCCGTCCGTCCACGCCGCCCTCGAGGACGTGCTGGGCTCCCATCCGGCGTTCGACCTGCGGTTCGAGGAGAGCGGACGGCTTCCCGATGTCCTGTACCTCGTGCCGGAACCCGCCACGCAACTGATCCGGCTCACGGAGGCGATCGCCGACCGCTGGCCCGAGGCTCCGCCGTACGGCGGCCGGTTCGCCGAGATCGTGCCGCACCTGACCATCGCCCAAGGCCAGGACGAGGCAGTTCTGGAGGAGATCGAGGCCGACCTCGCCGGCAGGCTCCCCTTCACCTCCCACGTCTCGTCGGTCGAGCTCATGGTGCACGACGGCACGAACTGGCAGGCACGGGCGTCGTTCACCCTCGGAGACCGCCCCTGACCCCGACACCGTCCCTGAAACACCTCGGGGGCGGTGTCGGGGTCCGCCCCGGGTCGGTCCCCGATGTCCGGCGCGAGCGCCCTCCGTAGCGTCGTTCCCATGTGGAGAAACGGGAAGAACGGGACCGGCGGCAAGCGCCGGATGTCGCCTTGGAAACGGGCGCTGCTGATCCTCGGCTCGCTGGTCGGGACCTTCGCGCTGGTCATGGGCGTGCTCTTCACCTGGCTCTACACCGGGGCCAAGGTGTCCACCGTCGGGGCGGTGGGCTTCCGCAACGCCCTCGCGGTGCCGCCCCTCGCCGCCTCCACCGTGGAAGCCGACGGAACACGCGTCTTCGACCTGCGGATGCAGACGGGGGAGACCGAGTTCACCCCCGGAAGCAGGACCCCCACCTGGGGTTTCAACGGGGGCCACCTCGGCCCGACCCTCCGTGCGGCGAAGGGCGAGAAGGTCCGGGTGAGGGTGGCCAACGCCCTGCCGGAGGCCTCCACCGTCCCCTGGCACGGCATGCACCTGCCCGCCGCGATGGACGGCGGCCCGCACCAGATGGTCCCGGCGGGCGGCAGTTGGGCCCCTCAGTGGACGGTCGACCAGCCGGCCTCGACCCTCTGGTACCACCCGCACCCCCACGGCGCGACCGAGTCGCACGTCCAGCGCGGCCTCGCGGGCCTGTTCCTCCTGGACGACGCCCCGTCGGCGGCCCTGCCCCTGCCCAAGACGTACGAGGTCGACGACATCCCGGTCATCGTCCAGGACGTGTCCTTCGACGGCGCGAAGTTCGACCACGGACACAAACTGATGCGCAACGTGGGCTTCCTCGGAGACCGGACCATGGTCAACGGCACGCTGGACCCGTACGTCACCGTCCAGGACGAACTGGTCCGGCTGCGCCTGCTGAACGCCTCCACCGCCCGCGTCTACACCTTCGGCTTCGACGACGGACGCACCTTCCGGCAGATCGCCTCGGACGGCGGCCTCCTCGAAGCCCCGCACACGACCGACCGCCTGCGCATGTCACCGGGCGAGCGCGCGGAGGTCGTCGTACGAATACGGCCGGGCGAGCGGACGGTCCTGCGCTCGTACCCCCTGGACGCGGGCCTGGACTTCTGGAACCAGCGCTTCGGTGGCGGCGACGACTCCTTCGACGTGATGCAGCTGCGCGCGGCGCCCACCCTGCGACCGTCGGCCGAGCTGCCGGAGGCACTGGCGGCCTCGGCGCTCCCCAAGGGCGAGGACTCGGTGCGCAGCCGCTTCTTCGACCTCAAGATGTCCGGCATCAACGGCCGGAAGATGGACATGTCCCGGGTGGACGAGACGGTCACCCGCGGCACGGCGGAGACCTGGACACTCCGCAACAACGACGGGATGCCGCACAACTTCCACGTCCACGACGTCCAGTTCCGCGTACTCGACATCAACGGATCAGCCCCGCCGGCATCGTTGCGCGGGCCGAAGGACACCGTCTTCATCCCGTCCGGTGCGACGGTCCGCATAGCCCTGCGCTTCGACGGCCCCGCGGACCCGGACACCCCGTACATGTACCACTGCCACCTCCTCTACCACGAGGACGAGGGCATGATGGGCCAGTTCACCGTGCTGGACCCGGACCGGCCGACGCCCACCCCCGAACCCCCGCCCACCACCGGCGCACACCACCAGCACCAGCACTGATGGCAATCCGGCACCGACCTGCGGATGCGGTCGCCACGTTCCCCACGCTCTAGGTACGGGCATCCCACCGGTGGAGCAGGGACCCGTCCGGGCCGAATACGTCCATGCGGTAGCCCTTGGCCGTGGAGAGCTGCTCGAACTCCCTGAGGTACGAGACGACGGAGTCCCGCTGCTTCTCGAAGAGCGAGTTCCCCGAACCGCTCTGCGTGGTCCGCAGGATCAGCAGCGGAGCCCCGTCGGGCCCCGCCTCCTGCTGGATGGCGTACACGTTCTCGTCCCCGCCCGCGCGCTGGTACCGCTCGGCCAGCGCGAGGGCGGGCGTCGGTGCGGCCGTACTCGTAGCGGTCGGCCCGGCCGGGGAAACGGCACCCTCGTACTCCGTGCAGCCCGTCAGGAGAAGCGCGCAGCCGGCAAGGAGGGAGGCCGCTCGTACCCGCGTCCGTATCCGCAGGTCACTCCTCAACTCACGCACCACAAAGTCATGTCGGCTTCATTCTCACCCGTCAGCGGAGTACGGCGGCCCGCAAGCCCGGGTGTGACGGAAGTCCAAGAGGGCGGCTCACGCCTGACAAGCCGTCTACTGTGCGGACCAAGGCCGAGCCGGCCGTCGTGGCGACCTGAGGAGGAATCCTGTGGCATCGCAGTACGATCCCGAGCACGCTCCCGCGGGTGATGTGGGCGCAGCACTGTTGATGATCGATTCTCGGCTCAAGGGCATTCACGACGGCAAGACCGGAATGGATCCCGAGCAGCAGGCGCTGATCGAGCAGTACGCCTCGTCCCTGGGCCCCAGCGAAGCGGACGACCTGCTGGACGGGGCGTGCACGCTCATCTACATGTTCATGATGTGGCTGCGCAGGGCCCACGAGGACCACGGCAAGGACGTCATCGAGTACGTCGTGCCGAACATCGTCGCCACGATGCGCATGATGCCCAGGAGCGTCCGCCCCGAGGCCATCCCCACCATGGCCGGCCTCGTCATCGCCGCGGGCACCGGCCTGAGCCCCAACCTCTGGCGCAAGCAGTACGGAGACTGGACCGAGGCGGAGATGAATCCGCTGGAAGCCACGGCCTTCCTGCTCGCGGAGTACATCAACCGCATGACCGGCGACCCCGACTTCGCCACCCGCATGATCACCGATGTCCTGGCCGGCGCGGAAGAAGCGGAGGGAGGCGGAAGCTGAGGAGCTGCCGCGTCCCTCGCGAGCACCACCCTGGGGGCGATCTTCAGGTTTCCGTGATGTGGTGCTGGGAGTACCGATGAGTTTTGCAGCGACCGGCTGTCTACCTCTGTGTAGGACCGAAACCCCAGCAGCCGCCCCGAAAGGGTGAGGAACATGAAGTACATGATCCAGATGAACGTCCCTGCCGCCGAGTGGGACGCCATCATGTCGTCGTACTCCCAGGACGACATGAAGGCCATGTTCGCCCACATGAACGGCCTCAACGAGGACATCACCGCCGCCGGGGAATGGGTGGACGGACAGGGCCTCGGTGGGCCCTCGCTGGCCAAGACGGTACGGGCCGGAAGTGACGGGAAGCCGCAGGTGACCGACGGGCCGGCCTACGAGGGAACCGTCCTGGCCGGATACTGGCTGGTCGACGTCAAGAGCGAGGACCGGGCCCTGGAGATCGCCGCACGGGCGTCGGCCTGCCCCGGCCCGGGAGGGACGCCGAGCAACGACCCGGTGGAAGTACACCCGATCCCCGGAGACCCGACCCAGGCCTGAGCCGGCACCCGGCTTCCCCTCCGGGCACCGGGGGCACCCCCAGGGGTCAGACCATCAGCAGGAGCCGGGTGTTCGGTACGAGCTTCCGGTTCACGCTGGTGCTCTGCACGAAGATCGTGAAATCGTCGTTGTGGTCGGGCTTGACCCGCGCCTCCACGGCCGGCAGTCCGAGCAGGGCCCGGGCCTCCGGTCCCGTGTACACCCGGTCCGTCTTCTTCTCCAGCACCGCGATCTGCTTCTTCGCCTGGATCTTCTCCGGCTTGCTCAGCTGGTAGAACGCGCCACCGGTGCGGTAGGTGTGCCCGGACTCGACGACCCACTCCCGGATCGCCGCGTCACGGGCCACCGGGAGCAGCTGGTACGCGGAGGGATCCACCGGAGCGAGACCGGCCGCCTTGATCGTGTCCTTGTTGACCGCGTCCCCGCCGGTGGAGAACACCGCCCGCGATCCCCGGATGCCCTTGGCGCGGCCCACCATGAACTTCTCGGTGGCCTCCTTGATGACCTGCCCGGCCTCCTCCAGACCCTGCGTGCTCGTGGCGTCCCAGATGGCGATGTTCTCCTTCGGGAAGCCGCACTGCATGGCCTCGCGCTTGCCCATCTGGTCCGGCACGAGGACGGCCAGCGTCCAGTTGTCCTCCTGCGTCGCGATCATCTCGGCCACGGCCTTCACCAGTTCACGCGGATCCCGGGCAGGGGCGTCCGGGGCGCGATGGCTCGCGTTCTCCTGCCCGTCGGTCAGCACGAACGTCAGGAAGCTGTGGTCGCCGTACAGTTGGGCCGTCTGGGCCAGCTCGCGCTGCGACTTCAGCGAGGCCGCCAGCAGCGCCGTCATTCCACCGGTCCGGTACAGCTGCTTCAGCGACGGCATCCGCAGCACGTCCTTGTCGTAGACGACGCACTCCACCTTGTCCGCGAAGACGTACACCGTGACACGGGTCTCCTGGTCCAGTTCACCCGACCGGCGGGTCAGGTACGCGATCTGCTGATCGGCGACCTCGACGACCTTGCGGCTCAGGTGCGACATGGACGAGCTGGCGTCCAACACAAGAGCAACGTGGTTGATGTAGTTCTGGTTTCCGGACATGGAAGCTCCCCCTCGTTTCCGACTGGATGCTCCTACCGTCTCATCCACCACTGACAATCGATCTTGGCTCCGAGGCGGACCGGGGTCCCCGCTCAGCCGCGAACGCGGCCGCGCGACGGGTCTCGTGGGCTGTCGAAACGTTTCGCCCGTGGCGTTCGAGTGAACGGTCGTTCCTGTCGGCTCCGCCGGGCGTTGAATCGGCTGACGCACCCGTCCACGGGAGCGTCCCCAGATCCTTGAGTCCTTAGGGGAACCAATGCGTATTCGCTCTGCCGTCACCGCCTCCGTCCTCGCCGCGGGCATCCTGCTGGGCGGCGCCGGCGCGGCCCTCGCCAACGACGGTGTCGACATCGACTACTTCTCGGGCGGCCACAAGGCCTTCTCGTCCAACTGCTCGACCGCGGCCGCCGTCCCGGCGCCCTTCGGCCCCGTCTACACCTCCTCCTGCGCGAAGGATGGCGACGCGGAGTGGGTCAAGGGTGCCCACCTCGGCGCCTAGTAAGAACTTCCGGCCCCGGCCGGCGTGCGGG
>NZ_JBHWMB010000074.1:13647-41052 GCF_042730015.1 Streptomyces sp. NPDC059957
CAAAGTGCGCCCACTCTCGCCTCGGGAAAGACCTTCCGGCCCCGTCTGGTGGGCGGGGGCGGGGGATGGTGCTTTCTTCCCCCCCCGCGGTGTGAACACGCTCAGCGGGACCTGCCCTGCGCCCCGAGCCGGTGCCGTACGGCCAGGACGAGCACGGCCGTGGCGAGGACGGCCGCACCGCCCAGCCGCAGGATCGCGTCGTAGGCCTCCTCGGGCGACCGCTGCGGCGTCATCGCCGAGATCCCCGCGGCGGTCGCGGCCAGCGCGATCGCCCCTCCGGTGACCAGGAACGTCAGCAGCACCCCCGATGCCTCCCCGGCCCTCGCCGGCGGGACGAGCTGTTGGGTCGCCACGCTGGCGTAGGTCCAGCCCAGCCCGAGCCCCAGGCCGCACCACGCGAACACCGGTACGTACAACCACCAGGCGGTCACCTGGGTCAGCGCGTACATCCCCGTGCCCGCGCCGATCCCGGCGAGCGCCATCACCGTGGTCGGCCGCAGATGCCGGCCCAGCCGCGCCCCCAGCGGCCCGCTGAGTGCCACCAGCAGTGCCGGGGCCAGGAAGACCGTGCCGGCCAGGAGCGGCGAGAGCCCCCGTACGCCCTGGAGGTAGAGGGTGGCGAGGAAGACGGTGACGCCGTACCCCATGTTCGTGAGCGTGCCCATGCCGGTGACCAGGACGTACGGGACGTCGCGGAACAGCCCCAGATCGATCAGCGGGTGCCGCGCCAGCCGCTCCCGCACCAGGAAGAGCCCGCCGCTCACCACCGCCACCGCGAAGCCGAGCAGGACGCGAGCACTGCTCCACCCCCAGGCGTCCGCGCGCTCCACGGTGAGGGTGAGGGCGGCCAGCGCCCCGACGATGAGGGCGCAGCCGAGCAGATCGAGCTCGCGCGGCGCCGACGCGTCGCGCGAGTCCGGGACGTAGGCGAGCGCGGTGAGCAGCGAGAACAGGCTCAGCGGCGCCATCAGCCAGAAGATCCAGCGCCAGCCCGGCCCCTCGGTGAACCCGCCGCCCACGAAGGGCCCGATCGCGGTCCCGATGTTGGCGACGCCGAACACGGCGCCCAAGGCCTTGGCCCGGGACTCCTCGGGAAAGGTGTTGGTGATCACGGACACGGCCACCGGGAAGACGAACGCCGCGCCCACCCCCTGGGCGATCCGGGCCCCGACCAGCGGACCGAGACCGGGAGCCAGCGCGCACCCCACGGTTCCGGCGGTGAACAGGGCGGTTCCGGCCAGCAGCGTGCCCCGTCGGCCGAAGACGTCCCCCACCCGGCCGCCGACGATGAAGAAGCAGCCGATGGCGAGCATGTACGCGGACAAGGTCCACTGCGCGGCCGACACCGTGACGCCGAGCTCCGCGGCGATCCCCGGAATGGCGAGGTTGAGCGCGAAGAAGTCGAGCTGGATGCAGAACAGGGCGACGGCCACCGCGATAAAGGCCCCCTTGCGCGCCGCGGTGGAAGTCTCTGCGCGCATGAGGCGCGATCCTCTCAGCGGTCACATCAGCGGTCAGGCGTCGGGCGTCAGGCGGCAAGCGTCAGGCGTCAGGCGTCAGCGGGGCGCTACGGCACCGGAGTCCGGCGACTGCTGGAGCCCGGAAGCGTCGACGGCCTCGAAGTCCGAACCCTTGAAGCCCTTGAGCGCGTTGAGCTGGTCATTGTCCCAACCAGGGTTCTCTTCACCGGTGAGGTACCAGGCCGACCCGTTGTCGGCGACGATGGCCCCGTACTTCTTCAGCGCCTCGGCGACGGCCAGCGCCTGAGGGCCCAGGGCCGAGGTGTCCACCGAGCTCTTGAGCCGCAGCCGCAGTCCCATGGGAGGCAGCGACTCGTCCGCCGCGGAGCCCGCCTGGTGCCGTGCCGGCCAGACGTAGCTCTGATCCGTACGGGGCACGGTCATCCGGATCGCGTGGTCGACCAGCCCGCCCGCCGCCTCGTCGTAGCGCACCAGACCGGGCAGGATGGCGAGGCCGGCGGCATCGGCCGACGTCCAGCCGGCGGGCCGCAGCTCGTTGCTCCGCAGGTCGAAGACCGCGCCCGAACCGGCGTGCCAGGCGTTGTCGCCCTGCGCGCTCGCGTTCCAGAGCTCGTACGACTTGCACAGGGCGCGGTCCCAGACGACGACGTGGCGGTCCCCGGAGCTCGCCGGACCGTTTTCGATCCTGGCGTCCTGCGGGATCCGGTACCCGGACGCATCGCTTTCCTCGGCGATGTCCAGCGAGACCTTCGATTCCGGAACCGTCGTGTCCGAGACGGTGATGGGAATGCCGAAGGGCTCGCCGTCGATGAGACCTGCCCCGAAGTCGGGGTGCAGGGGCTCCGCGGCACCGATCGAAGAGACGTACCGGTCCGAGCTCGGGTGCACGGGAAGCGTGTCCACGGGAGCGTGCCAGAAGCTGTCCGGCGGAGCGGTCCGGCAGGAACCGTCCTGCGGCCCGGCGGCGACCGGGGCGCCCGCCGCGAGGGAAACCGCCGGGCCGGAAGCCGCGTACCCGGACACCAGACACGTGGCGGCGACGGCGGAGACAACGGCGACCACGGGGATCCGACGACGCCTTCGGCGACGTGCGGCTGCGCACTTCGTTGCCATGGCCTCACCTCATCCGGAGGATCCACTTCCAGCGTAGGCACGTTCCGGCCACGCTGCCCTGCAGCCCGCCGGAATCCCGCCCGCGGTGCTTCCGGGGGAGGGCGGCAGGTGGCTCGGGCGGCGCGTGGTGTGCTCCTGGCGCCCCGCGAGTGCTCCCGGTTGCCCGTTGTGGCCCGGGGGACGTCCTGCGTTCAATGAGATGGGTCGAGCGATCCCATTTCCGCGGCCCCCGTGCAGGCCGTCCGACTGCCCCGCCCCGCCCTCGGCGTTCCGTACCTCGCACCTCGTACCCCGTATTCCTTGCCGCGTTCATCTGCTGCTTCAGTGTCGCCCTGCCGCCACGTCGCGCCCTGTCCGGAACCGGAGGTGGGGCATCCACTCCCCGAACACGAGGTGATCACTGTTGACAGGAACACGGACGCACCACACCGCCCACATAGACGGCCGCGGCCGTGGCCGCGGCCCGGGAACGGACGAATTCGATGTGCGCTCAGCGGAGTTCATGAGCCGCTTCGGCCTGGGCGGAGGAGCGGCTCGCAGCAGGCGGCTGACCACGGGGCTGAACCGGATCGCGGTGAGGATCGCACCGTACGCCGACCCGTTCGCGGCCCAGTTGCTCAGCGACCTCGCCGCGTGGGTGTTCGCCTTCGACGACCTCTGCGACGAGGACCTCCCGAGTCTCACCTCCATCGAGATGCTCACGATGGTCGCCCGGCTCCAGCGGACGATCGAGGCCCCCGAGGTTCCCCTTGACGCAGACCCCTTCGGTCTGGCCCTGCGCGACATCCGGCTCCGCTTGGATGCGATCGCCACACCCGTACAGGTCAGGAGGTGGATCGACTCGATGCGCGGCTACTTCCTCGCCGAGGCCGGCATCGGCGCCGACACGACCGCAGCGGGAGACCCGCAGGCCGTGAGCGACTACCTGCTCACCCGGCTGCATTCCGGAGCCGCCCTGGCCGTACCCGTGCTGCTCGACACGATCGGTGTCGCCCTGCCCGCACCGCTGTGGGAGGACCGGCGCATCCGCGCGCTGACCGAGATGGCGGCGGGGATCGTGGTCGTGGACACCGACATCCACTCCTTCGCGAAGGAGAACGAACGCGGCAGCCGCAGCGGGAACCTGGTAGCGCTCCTGGACGGCCCGGCCGGACCTGGAGCCGGACCTGGACGCAGACCCGGACCCGGACGCAGACCCGGCCCTGGAGATGGACAGGGCCTGCAAGCCGCTTCCACGCTCAGAGACTTGATCATGCATCGGTTCCTGCAGCTGGGCCGGCAGACCGCGAAGGCCCCGGCGGACCCCCGGATCCAAGGCCATCTGGACGCACTCACCCAGTACATCCGCGGTGTGCGGGACTGGTGCGGGGCGACCTCCCGCTACTACCCCGGGCAACTGGACGGTACCCACCACCAGACCCGTCGAGTCGGGACCGCAGCCCGCCCACCGGACGGTGCCCCCCTCTCGGCCCCGCCGATCGCGTCGATCGCATGGTGGTGGGCGGTCGACGGTGCCCCGCCGGCGTCTCCTTGACCAGGGATCAGGATCAGATCAGGAACAGGGACCCGGCGCCCGCCCCGGGCCCCTCGTCATACACCGCCGCGCCAGATGTTGTCGAAGGCCGCGTTCTCGATGGCCCGGCGCTGCCGTACGGACGCCAGTTCCACCAATGCGTCGTTCACGGCGGCCAATACGGTCGCGACGCTGTCGTCGGCCACGTCCGGAGCGTCAGCGGACCGGTCGTCGTCGCCGCCCTCGAGTGCCTGAGCCAGGAGAACGAGGACGGGATCCTCGGACCTCCACCGCTCCTCGGCCCGACGGCGGGCGGGCGAATCGGCCGGCATCAGCTCACCGGCGCGGAGGGAGAACCCGCGGCGGGGCTGCCGTACGAGCTGTCCTTCCTTCTCGAGCACGGCCTGGTAGCTCGCGGACAGGCCCTGCCCCCTGCGCCACAGCCAGTCGGCGACGGACTCGTAGGGCGCCTCCCGTACGAGCGACGCCGCCGCGGCGTCCAGCAGGGGGTCACCCAGTGTCGTTTCCTCGCCCGGCACGATGTGGTCACCGTCCAGCCCGATGGCCCGGGCGGCAAGGAGATCGACCACCTCGGCCCCCGCGAGCGCGAGCGACAGGTCACCCTGCTCGGCAGTCCGGCCGGACTCCACGTCCATAGAAATGATCAACAAGTCCCGCGGTGTGGTCATCAAGGGCTCCTCTCAACCGTGCAGGCAGGGCGCCGGCCAATTATCGATCAGCTCGGCCACCTGTGGGCGGCCCCGCCCCCGACCGTTCGCAAGACGTCACATTCACCGCCGGCATCAGGAGGCCCGCGGCCCACAGACACCTTCGGGAACGGGGAGAAAGCTGACAACGCCGAGAGCGGACGGCTACGCCGAACGGACCGCCCATCCCACCGACGGGCGCGGCCAGCTCATCTCCCTCACCGACAGGGGCCGCACCTTCCTCGCCCAGCGCGAGGGAGCGGGCCACGACCTCCTCCTCCGGCGACTGGCCGAAAGCCTCACTCCCGCGCAGCTGGACGCCCTCAGTCAGGCCCTCCCGGCGCTGCGGCGCCTGGCCGAGGACTGGCCGTGCGCCACGTGAGCCCAGAAACCGGTACCTGTACCTGTACCTGTACCTGTACCGATACCTGTACCGGTACCTGTATCTGCTATCTGCACGACCAGCGAAGGAAGACACTCGCATGTCCGAGATCACGCTCGACAAGAACACCGCCCTGGTCCTCATCGACCTTCAGGAGGGGATCCTGGCCCTGCCCGTGGTCACCCCCGCCGAGAGGATCCTCTCCAAGGCGGTCCAGCTCGCCGTTGCCTTCCGCGCGGCCGACCTGCCCGTGGTCCTCGTCAAGGTCGCCTGGTCCCCGGACGGGGGCGACCTGCCCACCCTTCACACCGACCGGCCCGGCCTGACCACCGCGCCTCCGGCCGGGTTCTCCGTGCTCTCGGCCGAGCTGGCCACCGGCGCGAACGACATCATCGTCACGAAGAGGCACTGGGGCGCCTTCACCGGCACCGAGCTCGACCTTCAGTTGCGCCGACGCGGCATCAAGCGGATCGTCCTCGCCGGAATCGCCACCAGCATCGGTGTCGAGTCCACCGCCCGCTCCGCCTGGGAGCACAGCTACGACCTCGTCTTCGCCGAGGATGCCACCACCGACATGGACGCGGACGCGCACGCCCACAGCTTCGGCAAGATCTTCCCCCGGATCGGCCGGGTCCGCTCCACCGACGAGATCCTGACGGCCCTCAAGGACCTCGCGGCCTGACCCCACACCAGGGCCTCCTCCGCTACGGGAGCAGCTCCAGGGTGATGTGCGGGGCCAGCGCGCGCAGGAAGTCGTCCGCGTCGAAGATCTCGCCCGCGGAGGCGACGCCGACCGTACGGGTGCGGCCCGTCAGGACGCGCTCCATGGCCTCCACGACGAGGGGGGCCGTGACGGCGTAGATGTCCTGCCCGCGGGCCACGGCGCGGCGTTCCGCTCCGTGCGCCCGCACGACCGCGTCGACGAGGAAGGTCTGGTCGGACCGTCCGCTGTCGTCGGCCGCGGCCGGAGCCGGCGTGCCGGGGGCCGCGATGTCGCGCACCGCCTCGACCGTCATGTACGTGGTCACGTCCGGGATCGACAGGTGGCTGGGCACGGTCACCACGTCGGCCATCGTGAACTCCCCGATCACCTGCCGGGGACCCATCGGCTCGGGGAACGGCCACTCCAGGGTCGGTGCGGCGTCGGTGCGGTACTCCCACTGCCCGCCCGCGTAGCGCATGCGCCGCTCACCACGCCGCTCCCGCGAGACCGCGCCCGAAAGCCGCGTCCCGGCGGTGGGGTGCCAGCTGCTCAGGGCGTACGCGATGTGCGCCTCCCCGGCCTCGGTCCAGTCGCCCATCGCAGCGGTGGCCAGCAGGTCGCCCAGACCGCCGAAGAAGGCCATCGCCGGGACGATCACCGCACCGGCGTCCCGCGCCCGGTCGGCGAAGTGCGCGAAGGTGTCGATGTTGGCCTCGAGCTCGGCGGCCACGTCCAGGTAGGGGATCCGGGCCCGCAGGGCCGCCTCGATCACCGGTCCGGTCGTCGAGGCGAAGGGCCCCGCGCAGTTGATCACAGCGGCCGTTCCGGTCAGCGCGCGGTCCAGCGCGTCAGGGTCTTCCACCGTCGCCGGCCGGGCCTCCAGGCCGGTCTCGTACGCCAGCGCCTTGAGCTTCTCGGCGTCGCGGCCCGACAGCACCGGCACGAACCCGCGCTCCACCAGTTCCGCCACCACGAACCGCCCGGTGTGCCCGTACGCGCCGAACACCGCCACCGTCTGACCTGATCCCATGGTCCCGCTCCCCTGTAATCGCCCGTACTCGTGCCCTTATGACCGCCGCCGGAACTCGATGCCCGCCTCGCTCCGTCATGAACATCCTGTCGCGGAGCACCACCCGCCCACCACTGTCCGGAACGACACGACCCGTACACTTCCGGACATGCCCAACGTCGCGCTGGCCGTCACCGACGGCATGCTGCACTTCGAGTTGTCCCTGGCCTGCGAGGTCTTCGGCTCCGACCTGACCCACCTCGTCGACCCCTGGTACGACTTCTCGCTCTGCGGACCGGGCGCCGTACGGCTCGACCGCTTCCGCCTGGAACCCGACCACGGACTCGACCACCTCGCGCAAGCGGACACCGTCATCGTCCCCGGCTGGGCCGACGTCGACCGGGATCCGCCGGCCGAGCTCATCGACGCGGTACGCGCGGCCCACCGGGCCGGCGCGCGCGTGGCCTCCCTGTGTACGGGCGCCTTCGTACTGGCCGCCGCCGGCCTGCTGGACGGCAAGCGTGCGACCACGCACTGGGCACACACGGAGGAACTGGCCAGACGCCACCCGCTCGTCACCGTGGACCCCGACGTCCTCTACGTGGACAACGGCAGCGTGCTGACCTCGGCGGGCAAGGCCGCCGCCATGGACCTGTGCCTGCACCTGGTGCGCCTGGACCACGGCTCCTCGGTCGCCAACAAGATTGCCCGCCGCCTGGTCGTCCCGCCGCACCGCGACGGCGGACAGGCGCAGTTCGTCACGACCCCCGTGCCCGCCCCCGGGAACCACCCGCTCGCCGACCTCTTCCCCTGGGCGCTGCAACGCCTGGGCGAACCGCTCACCGTGGAGGACCTGGCCCGCCACGCCCGGATGAGCTCCCGCCACCTGGGCCGCCACTTCAAGTCGGTGACCGGAACCACCCCGTTGCAGTGGCTGCTCACCCAGCGCATCCGCCACGCCCAGGAACTGCTGGAAGCCACCGACGACACCGTCGACACCATCGCGACGGCCACCGGCATGGGCACCGCCACCACCCTGCGCCGCCACTTCGCCCGCACGGTGGGCGTCCCGCCGGACACCTACCGCCGTACTTTCCGCTCCCGGACCGCCCCGGCCCCTACGACGGCGTGAGCGGATCCCCATCCGTTTCCGATCACATCGATCGATTCGATCAAAAGATTCAGGCAAACCGTTGACGCCGACGAAGAGCCCTCCCTAGATTCGCCACATGGCGACCCCCGAGGCCCTCACCCCGGCCCCCGAACCCCCATCCGCAGCACCGTCCGCCTGGTGGCGGAGCGCCGCGATCTACCAGATCTATCCGCGCAGTTTCGCGGACGGCAATGGCGACGGCATCGGTGACCTCGCAGGGATCCGCGCGCGGCTTCCGTACCTGCGCCGGCTCGGCGTCGACGCGGTGTGGATCAGCCCCTGGTACCCGTCCCCGATGGCCGACGGAGGGTACGACATCGCCGACTACCGGGACATCGACCCGATGTTCGGCACCCTGGCCGAGGCCGAAGCCCTGCTGTCCGAGGCGCACGACCTGGGCATCCGGGTGATCGTCGACATCGTCCCCAACCACTGCTCGGACCAGCACCCCTGGTTCCGCGCGGCCGTCGCCGCCGGCCCCGGCTCGCCCGAGCGTGCGCGCTTCTGGTTCCGGCCCGGCCGCGGCGAGCACGGCGAACTGCCGCCCAACAACTGGCAGTCCGTCTTCGGCGGCCCCGGCTGGCGGCAGGTCACCGAGGCCGACGGCGCGCCCGGCGAGTGGTACCTGCACCGGTTCGCTCCCGAACAGCCCGACTTCAACTGGGAGAACCCCGAGGTCCACGCGGAGTTCGAGTCGATCCTGCGGTTCTGGCTCGACCGGGGCGTGGACGGCTTCCGCATCGACGTCGCCGACAACCTCGTCAAGGACCCGGCGCTCCCCGACCACGAGAGCGGACCCAGTCCCTGGGCCGACCAGGACGGCGTCCACGACATCTACCGCGCCTGGCACGAGGTCCTCGACGCGTACGCCCACGAACCGGTCTTCGTGGGCGAGGTGTGGACCTCCGACCCGGAGCGCTTCGCCCGCTACCTGCGCCCCGACGAACTGCACACCGCGTTCAACTTCCCCTTCCTGCAGAGCCCCTGGGACGCTGCGGCCCTGCGCACGGTCATCGAGGCGACCCTCGCCGAGCACGCCCCGGTCGGCGCCGCCGCCACCTGGGTCCTCTCCAACCACGACACCACCCGCCACGTCACCCGCTACGGACGCGCGGACACCTCGTACGCCCTCGACGGCCGCCGCGTCCACGGCGTCCCCGCCGACCTCGGCCTCGGTCGGCGCCGGGGCCGGGCCGCGGCCCTGCTGACGATGGCCCTGCCCGGCTGCGTCTACGTCTACCAGGGCGACGAGCTGGGACTCGAGGAGGTCGAGGACATCGAGCCGGCGCTCCGCCAGGACCCGACCTTCTTCCAGACCGGCGGCGAGGACCTCGGCCGGGACGGCTGCCGGGTACCCCTCCCGTGGGGAGACGAGGCGCCGGACGCGAAGTCCTGGCTGCCCCGGCCGGCCGAGTGGGCCGCCCGGAGCGTGCGCGAGCAGAGCACGGACCCGGACTCGATGCTGGGCTTCTACCGCCGCGCCCTGGCACTGCGGTCTGCCGAACCCTCCCTCCTCGAAGGGCAGTTCGCCTGGCTCCCCGCTCAGCCGGGCGTGCTCGCCTTCGCCCGCGCCGCGGCAGGGTCCTCCGTACGCTGCCTGGTGAATCTTTCGGACGGACCGGTTCCGCTGCCCGAGCACACAGAAGTCCTGCTCTCCAGCGGGCACGTGGAGAACGGAGCCCTGCCCCGGGACACCGCGGTCTGGCTGCGCTGAAGGAGCCGCTACGGCGGTGGCGGGCCGGGTCTGCGGCCCGCGCCTCCGTGTCCGCCCGTACGGGCCCTGCGCGGCAGGGCGACGGCCGCCAGCGGCAGGGTGACGGCCAGGACGCAGCTCGCGACGGCGAAGGCCGCGGACGTGGCGGCGACGGTGACGACGCCGGCCGCGTCGGCCGTGTTCTCGTTGGCGGCCAGCACGACGGCCCCCGCCGCGGCCAGCCCGACCGCCCCGCCCAGCTGCCGGATGCTCTGCCGCAGGACGGAAGCGCCGGCCCGCTTGTCCGGGGGAACCGCGCGCATGAGTTCGGCGCTCAGGGCGGGGACCGGCAGGCCCATCCCGACCCCCGCGAGGAGCATCCCGGGGACCTGCCAGAGGTACTCGCGCGACGGCAGGGCGGCCGTCCAGGCCACTGCGCCGACGGTGGCCGCCACCAGGCCGAGCAGGACGGGCACCCGGACCGAGCGGGAGCGGTCCAGCAGATACCCGGAGAGGAAGGTGCCCGCAGCCGAGGCCGCGACCAGGGGAAGCAGACAGAGCCCGGTGGCCAGGAGCGAGAGGCCCATCGCCTGGCGCAGGTACACCGTGCCGTGCACCAGCACGATCAGCTGGGGTCCCTGCACCAGGAAGGTGAGCGCCACGGCCACGGTGTACGGGCGGATGCCCAGAAGCCGCAGGTCGAGGAGCGGCCGGGAGGACCGCAGCATGAGACGCACCGTCGCGCCCAGCGCCACGGCGCCCGTGGCGAGCGCGGTGACCGTCCTGGTGTCGGTGAAGCCCCAGACACCGCACTGGTAGAGCCCGAGGACGAGCACGACCAGGGAGAAGACCACCGCGAGGGGCTGGATCACGGACAGGGAGCCGCCCTCCGCGCGGTTGCTCACCCGTGCCCTGCTCATCATCCACAGGCACGCGGCGCCGACGGGCAGGTTGACGAGGAAGACGGAGCGCCAGCTGAGGAGTTGGGTGAGGACCGCGCCCACGATCGGGCCGAAGACGAGGAAGAGCTGTGCCAGGCCGGCGTAGACGGCCAGTGCCCTGCCCCGGGCGTGTTCCTCGTACACGTCCGTGATCACGGACGTGGCCACCGGCATCATCAGTGCGCCACCGATGCCCTGTACGGCCCTGACCGTGACGAGGTACGGCTCGGCGGCGTCACCCGGCGGGGCCAGTGCGCAGAGGCCCGACGCGAGGGCGAAGACCGCGGTGCCGGCCCGGAAGGTGGTCAGCCGGCCGACCCTGCGGGCCAGCATGCCCCCGACCGGTACGAACGCCGCCAGCGCGAGCACGTAGACGAGGACCACGCCGTGCATCGTGAAGGTGGTCAGCCCGAGGCCGCGCGCCATCGGATCGAGGGCCACCGCGACGACGGTCTGGTCCAGGCTGACCATCCCCCCGGCGCACCCGACGGCCGCGACGACGTAACGCTTGCGGGGCGGAGGCGGGCCTTCAGGCGAAGGGCGCGGCTGCGGGGTCGACTCCTGCTCCCGACGGTTCGAGCACCCCCGGAACACGGGGTGGGGCGGGCTGCGGGCCTGGTCCCGTGGCGGGACGGGGGCGGATCGCGCGGCCAGGTACCCGCGTCCGCCCAGTATGGGGCGGGACGCCCTACCCAGCGTGGACCGGAGGGTCGGGCGTGGCGGCAGTCAGAGGTGGAGCCGCACCCGGCGGCGCCGCCGCGCGGAGCGCCGCTCCCCTCGGGGCCGCCTACGCCGAAGGCGCGGACCGGATGCCGCCGAGCAGGAGACGCAGCTGGCCGGCGAGCCGGTCGGCGTCGATCGCTTCGGCGGAGGTGAGTGCGAGGCGCGCGAAGTGCTCCGCGCAGGCGACCAGCGCGTGGGCGAGGACCTCGGGGTCCGGCGCGGTCCCTCCGTCGGCCGGCGCGGCCTCTCCGACGCCCGGCGCGGACGCGATCCACGAGGCGACCCTGCGCCGGAACCGCTCCCGGTCCGCCTCGATGCGCGCGTGGACGGCCGGGGGAGTGGTCGCCGGAGTCAGCAGGATCAGGCGCCAGGTATCCGGGTCATCCCGCAGCATGGAGGCCATCCGGTGCACCGCCTCGCAGGCGAAGTCGACCGGGTCGCGGGTGCGGCGAGCGTCGGGAACGGATCCGAGCAGGCGGGTGAAGGCGCGTTCCTGCTGCCGGTCGAGGAGGGTGAGCAGCAGATCGTCGAGGTCGTCGAAGGCCCCGTAGACCACCGAACGCGCGACCTGCGCCCGCTTGGCGATCGCGTCGATGGAGACCCGGCCGTAGCCGTCGCTCACGATCACGGCGAGGGCCGCGTCGAGGAGTTGCTCGCGGCGTTCCGCGATCGGGACGCGCGGAGCGTAGGGGCGCCGCCTGCGCGGCCTGTCGCTTGGAGACGTCGGTGTCGACACCTTGGCATCTTACGACAGTCGTGTCTTAATTTAAGACAGTCCTGTCTTATTGGGGGAGCGGTACGCACCCGCTGCCAGGAACACGAGGAGCGGTCTGATGGCCCGACTGCACGGCAAAGAGGTCGAACCGCACGCGGACTACGGGTTCTTCGGTCCCGGATCGGTGGTCTGGAAGGTGTGGAGCTACCCGACGGCGCCCACGGTGGGCTTCCAGCGCTCCGTGGTCGTCGAGGAACTCGACCCGCCGCTGGTGGCCGCGGTCCACGGCACCCAGGGCATCTACGACCGCACGCGCACCCGCTACGACCGCACGCTGCGCTACTTCGCGATGGTGGCCTTCGCCGGCACGGACCAGGTGTGCAAGGCGGCGGACGTCCTGGTGAAGGTCCACTCGAAGGCCATCGGCCAACTGCCCTACGGCGAAGGCACCTACGACGCCAACGACCCCGCCTCGCAGCTGTGGATACAGCTCACCGGCTGGCACTCGATCCTCTACGCCTACGAGAAGTACGGGCCCGGCAAGCTCACCGCCGAGGAGGAGAAGGAGTACTGGGAATCCTGCGCCCTCGCAGCGGAGTTCCAGACCTGCTCACCCGAAGACGTCCCGCGCGACCGCGCGGGGATCCGGGCGTACTTCGAGAGCATGCGCCCGCGGCTGGAGGCCAGCCCGATCGCCCGGCAGGCCATGAACCACCTCCTGAACACCGACCTCGTCCTCCCGCCGACCCCGTGGTGGATGAAGCCCGCGCGGATGGTCGTGGCCAGGACGCACCGGATCGCCACCATCGCCACGATGCCGCGCTGGATGCGGGAGATGGCGCAGATCCGGCAGTCCCGCCTCCTGGACGTCCTCGTCGTACCGGTCATGCGGACGTCCTTCGCGCTGGCCCACCTCAACCCCCGGGTCGAACTGTTCCTGCTGGGGATGCTCTCCCCCTCCACGGTCAAGGTGGTCGCGCCCGTCAAGCTCGGCGTGCCGCCCCGCACCAAGGAGGTCCTCACCCCCGAACAGGCCCGCACCCGCCACGGCTATGTGAAGCCCGCCGAGGCGCACGCCGAGTTCCGGGCCCGTCAGGCGGTACGCGTCTTCGGCGACGGGAAGCCCCCGAGCGACCAGGGGCTCATCGAATCCCAGGAGGTGCTCGGCCCGCTGGCCTGATCGACGGGACGCCGCCGAGACCGGGAACCGGCCGCAGGGCCAGTTGCCCGGTTCCCCCTCAGTGGTGCGTGGACTGCTCGTCGAGGGGCACGCCCAGTTCGTCGGCCAGGCCGGTGAGGGTCGCCCCGAGGGGGAGTGCGACCCGGGTGGCGGCGTGGCGGTCGCCACGGGTCGGATCCCGGTTGACGATCAGGACGGGCTTCCCGGCCTGCGCCGCCTGGCGGACGAACCGGAGCCCGGACATCACCGTGAGCGAGGAGCCCAGGACCAGCAGCGAGGTCGCCGCGTCGACCAGCTCGCGGCAGTGCCCGACCCGCTCCGCCGGCACGCTCTCGCCGAAGAACACCACGTCCGGCTTGAGGATGCCGCCGCACAGCGCGCAGGGCACCGGGCGGAAGTCCCCGACCTGCTCGTCGGTGAGATCGGCGTCACCGTCCGGGTTCAGTGCGGCGTCGGCCGGCTCGAAGCCGGTGTTGGCCTCTTCCAGTCGTCGGGCGAGTTCCCGGCGGGGGCTGCGGGCTCCGCAGGAGAGGCACACGACCCGGTTGAGGCTTCCGTGGAGTTCCACCACTGCCTGGCTGCCGGCGGCCTGGTGCAGTCCGTCGACGTTCTGGGTGATCACGCCGGAGAGCAGCCCGCGCCGCCCGAACGCCGCGACGGCCCGGTGTCCGGCGTTGGGCGCGGCCTGCCCGAACGTGCGCCAGCCGAGGTGGCCGCGCGCCCAGTAGCGGCGCCGGGCCCGAGCGCTGGAGGTGAACTCCTGGTAGGTCATGGGCGTGTGCCGGCGCAGGCTGCCGCGCTCACCCCGGTAGTCGGGGATGCCCGACTCCGTGGACATCCCGGCCCCGCTGAGCACCAGCACCCCGCCGGCCCGCAGCGCGTCGGCGACCGGCCCCGGGTCCGTGGTGCCGGGCGGCAGGTCCGCGGTCGGGGTCCAGCTCAAAGTGGGACGCGTACGCATG
This sequence comes from Streptomyces sp. NPDC059957, assembly GCF_042730015.1. NCBI lineage: Bacteria > Bacillati > Actinomycetota > Actinomycetes > Kitasatosporales > Streptomycetaceae > Streptomyces > Streptomyces sp. NPDC059957. The sequence continues at coordinate 27,923 of NZ_JBHWMB010000074.1, forward strand.
CAGCCAGCGTACGGAAGCGACGGGACCATCGGCACGGGGGCTGGTCCCTGCCGGGCCGAGATCATCGACCGCTCGACTTCGCGTCGTCCCCCGCCGGTGGCCTTGCCGCAGAGACGATAACGCTGTTATTTTCTCAGTACATAGTTTTCAGGCGAGTGCGACGGGGGTTGCCATGGATGCCATGAGGATCACGATCCTGGACGGCGGCAGGGAAACGGTCGTAGCCGCGCAGACGGGCCCGGCAGGCCGGACCCTCCTGACCCCCGAGGCCGCCGAACAGGCCCTCGGGTGGGTCCGCAAGCCGCACGGCTGGTGCCGGGGCGACCTGTGCGTCCCCTCGTCCGCGGCCGCCCGGGGCGAACACCGGGGGCTGCTCGACCCGGTGGCGTTCGCCGGGCTCCTCGACCGCCCGGTCGCGACCGACACCGGGGTCATCGCCATCGGAGCCTCCGCGCAGGAACGCTCGCAGGCCCTCGCCGGCGCCACCGCACCGGACTTCACCCTCCCCGATGCCGACGGCGTGCCGCACTCGCTGAGCGACCTGCGCGGCCGCAAGGTCGCCCTGGTCTTCTGGGGCTCCTGGTGCGGCTGCCGCTACGACCTCCCCGCATGGGAGCGCCGGCACGCCGCACTCGCCGACCACGGCTTCAGCGTCCTCAGCATCGCCGTGGACCGCCGCACCGCCGACGCCGCTCCGTGGATCGCCGAGGCCGCGGTCACCCACCCCGCACTCATCGACACGGACGGAGCCGTGTCCGACCTCTACGACGTCCTGAACGTCCCGACCGTCCTGTGGATCGACGAAGAGGGGAAGGTGGCCCGCCCCAACGACACCCAGTTCGCCACCGACCTGTTCCGCGAACTGTCGGGCCTGGACTCCGGCGCGGCGCTCGCCGCACTCGACCGATGGGTCCTCACCGGCGACAGCGGACTGTCCGACGAGGACGTCACCCGGCACACCCGCCGCGCCACGGCCACCCAGCAGTCGGCCCGTACGGAGGCGACCCTGGCCCTGTGGCTGCACCGGGCCGGCCGTACGGCAGAAGCCGAACGGCACTTCGCACGGGCCGAACAGCTCGCACCGGAGGACCTGACGATCTGGCGCGGGACCATGCCCCTGCGCGGCCTGGACCCGATGGGCGACGAGTACTTCGCCAAGCGCACCGCCCTCACCGAAGCCGGCATCCCGATCTACCGCCCCCTCGGTGACTGGCAGCAGGCATGAGCGGCGACCTCTACACCCGCACCCAGGCCCAGGGCCAGGAAGCGCTGCGCGCCGCCCTCCTCGACCTGGCCGCCCAACTCCTCGCCGCAGAGGGCCCGTCCGCCCTGACCATGCGCCGCATCGCCACCGCGGCCGGCTGCTCGACCACGGTCCTCTACCGCCACTTCGGCGCGAAGGACGGCATCGCCGAAGCCCTGTACCGGGAAGGCTTCGCCCGCCTGCGCCGCAGCCTGGAGGCCGTCCCCCCGTCCGCCGACCCGCCCACCCGCCTGGCCGACCTGGGCCGCGCCTACCGCGAGAACGCCCTGACCGAACGCAACCTCTACCAGGTCATGTTCGCCGGCCTCATCCCCGGCTTCACGCCCGCCCCAGAGGCCCGCGAGGTCGCCGCCGCCAGCCTGGAAGTCCTCCGTGAGGCCGTACGGGCCTGCGCGGCGACCGGCGTCTTCCGCCCGACCGTGGACGTCGACGAGGTCACGGACATCATCTGGGCGGCCGCCCACGGCTCGATCACCCTGGAACTCGCGGGCCACTTCCCGGCCCGAACGGCAGAACAGCGCTACCAAACCCTCACCAGAGCCGCGGTATCCGCGTTCCTGCAGGGACCGGGGCCGTGACCATGCGCTTCACCGGGCCGCTGAAGCCGCCCGATCCCCAGCCACCCGCCGTCGACGCCTTCCTCTCCGCCGTGGACCGCGCCATGAACAGCAACACCCTGCTGCTCACGGCTGAGTGTGACCGGCCCGTCACCGCCGGAAACCGCCAGGACGTCCTGCACGCCTTCCTGCGCGACCCGCTGTTCGAGCGGCTGATGCGCGCCGCCGACGCGCGCCGTGACTGGCACAACCTGAGCGAAGCCCACGACAGCGAGCCCTTCGGCCGTCCGCTCCTGCGCGCCGGCTTCCGCGCCACGCTCACCGCGCTCGAACCTCCCGGCCTACCGGCGCGACTGACCTGGATGCTCCGCGAGGCGTTCAGCCCCTACGGCCACCACTGTCCGGCGGCCGAAACCGAACGGCTGGTGCGCGCCTTCACCAGGGAACTGCTCGGTGCGGACGACGGCCCGGCCTGGTACGCCGCCGCCGTCAGCCCCGACTTCCTGCGCTCCACCGGCTACTACACGGACGAGGAGCCACTGCGGCCGGTGTATTTCGACGGGAGCGACTCCGACACGGCCACGTTCATCCACCGGGACCAGACCTTCCACCTCCTCCTGACGAACGGCTCCCCTTGAGCGGGCTACTCGCGAAGACCGGCGTGCGGGTGCCCTTCAGAGTGCCGGGGGGTTGAGGCGGGCGAAGCCCTCCTGCCGGTAGTACGGGAAGTAGGGGTAGGGGGCTGTACGGCTGCTCGCCGCGTCGAGCTTCGCCATCTGCTCCGGTGTGAGCGTCCAGCCCACCGCGCCGAGGTTCTGGCGCAGCTGCTCCTCGTTGCGGGCGCCGATGATGACGGAGGACACCGTCGGCCGCTGGAGCAGCCACCGCAGGGCGATCTGGGGAACGGCCCTGCCGGTCTCCGCGGCGACCTCGTCCAGGGCGTCGATCACGCGGTAGAGGTACTCGTCCTCCACCGGCGGGCCGTAATCGGCGGTGTCGTGCAGCCTGCTGCCGGCGGGCAGCGGCTGCCCGCGCCGGATCCTGCCCGTGAGCCGGCCCCAGCCGAGCGGGCTCCAGACGATCGCGCCCAGCCCCTGGTCGAGGCCGAGCGGCAGGAGCTCCCACTCGTAGTCGCGGCCGACGAGGGAGTAGTGGACCTGATGGGCCACGTAGCGCGCACGGCCGTGCAGGTCGGCAGCGGCGAGGGACTTCATCGCCTGCCAACCGGAGAAGTTGGAGATGCCGGTGTAGCGGATCTTCCCCGCCCGGACCAGGTCGTCCAGCGTGGACAGCACCTCCTCGACGGGAGTGCCGGCGTCGAAGGCGTGCAGCTGGAAGAGGTCGATGTGGTCGGTGTCCAGGCGGCGCAGGGCCTGGTCCACGGACGTGATCAGGCGGGACCGGGAGGTCCCCGCCCCGTCCGGGCCGTCCCCCATGGGCAGACCGGCCTTGGTGGAGATGAGCACCTGGTCCCGACGCCCCTTGAGGGCAGCTCCCAGGACTTCCTCCGAGGCGCCCGCGGAGTAGACGTCGGCGGTGTCGAACATCGTGACCCCGGCGTCGATGCAGATGTCCACGAGGCGGCGCGCCTGCTGCACGTTGGTGTCGCCCCAGGCGCCGAAGAGCGGCCCCTGCCCGCCGAAGGTGCCCGCTCCGAAGCTCAGTTCCGGGACCAGAAGCCCGGACGCACCCAGCCGCCTGTACTCCATGACGCATCCTCTCCTCGCACGCGGCTCCACCTAATGGGACCGCGGTTCCGTTAAGATGGCTCGAGCGTAGCAAGTCCTGACGCTTAAAGGAACTGGAGTCCCGTTATGGAGTTCGCTGCAGCCGGGTCGGACAGCGTGGCCCACACAGGGCCGGAGCCGGATCCGCCCGCCGGGCCGGGGAGCGCGCGGCCCGGAGGGCGTACGGCCCGGGTGCGGGAGGCGGTGCTCCGGGCCGCCGAGGACGTCCTGGCCGAGCGGGGTTTCGCCCACCTGGACCTCGCCGACCTCGCGCGGCGCGCCGACGTCGGGAAGACGACCGTCTACCGGCGGTGGGGCACCGTCGCCGGCCTCATGGCCGATCTGCTGCTGGACATGGCGCAGCAGTCCCTTCCGCGGGCCGAGACGGGATCGCTCCTCGAAGACCTGACGGCCAACGCCCGGCTGGTGTGCCGCACATTGGCCGATCCCCGCCAAGGGGCCCTGTTCAAGGCGGTGATCGCAGCCGCGACCAGCGACCCCGAGGCGGCGCGTTCGCTGCACGGCTTCTACGCCGTGCGCGTCGAAGAGTGGGCGCCGTGCGTCCGGGAGGCCGTGGCCCGCGGCGAGGTGCCCGAGGGCACCGACCCGCACGAGGTGATCCGCGCGGTGTCCGCCCCCCTCTACTACCGACTCCTGACCACGGCCCTCCCGCTCGACGACGCCGTGGCCGACCGCTCCGCGGCCGCAGCGGAGGCGGCCGCCCGCGCGGGGGCGTATGTACGGGAGGTGTAGTGGCAGTGGCCCCCGTACGTACGGCTCGCGTGACGGCGGGCGCCACGGCCCGGGGCTGGTTATGGGTAGATTGCCGGATGCCGGGAAAGTGCTCGACATCGGCTCGCCGCCGCATAGAGTCCCAGCTCAGGAAGCCAGTTCCCGCGACTGCGGGGACGAACCGGGGACCGGACCCCTGGGTCCGGCCTCCTCGAAGACGCTCGGTCACAATGAAGTGCCGGGCGGTGCGGTGGCCGAGAACGGAGAGGATCTGATGAGCGGGGCCGACGAGGGACGGCAGTGGCCGGACGAGGTCAGTGTCGACAACGCGAGGACGACGCTCCTGCAGCTCCTCGCACGAGCGGGGGTCCCCGCCGGTGACGCGCGCGAACTGATCGGCCTGCTGGAGGCGGGCACGCTCGCGCTCGCGCACGGGGAACTGAGCGGCCGTGACCGGAGCGCGCCGGGGGACAAGGGCGAGCCGTACGAGTCGGGATGGCTCGACGGCGCCGGGGATCTCCTGGCGGAGCTGGGCGCCGTCACCGAGCGGACCCTGCTACGGGTGGTGAACCCGGACGGGGAACAGGACGAGGCCGGACAGCGCCCGCGGGCCAGGCGCATGGAGGTCGAGCGGGCCCAAGTGGCGCTCACACCCCTGTACCTGTCGTTCACCGAGGTCTCGGAGCTTGATCCCGAGGCGACCGAGGAGGTGCTCACCGCCGTCCTCGCCACGATGAGCACGCGGCAGCGGGCCCGCTACGCGGGGCGGCTGACGGAGTTCACCGAGGCCCACCGGACCCGGCTGGGACGGCTGTTCGCACGGTTCGGAGCGGGCAGCGCCATCACGGTGCACGGCCGTTTCTCGCTCGTCCACTCCGCCACGAGCATCGCCGTACTGGAGCGGCTCGTCGCCGAGCCGCAGGCACTGCGCGAGGAGTGGGACGCGGCGGAGCTGCCTCCCGCGTGGCTGGACGGGCTGACGACGGCCTGGGACGCCTCGGCCTGACCGTCCGGCCCCGTCCGCCCCTCCCGCTCGATCGCTTCGACCCGCCCTGATCCGCTCTCTCGACCTGCTCCCTTGACCGGCCGGGGCCACTGGATCAAGATCCCCGCATGACCCTTCCCGGACTGCCCAGCGAAGACCGCGCGTTGAGCCCGTACACCGGCTACACGCGCGCGCACTGGGAGGCGGTGGCCGACGGGCTGCTGCGCGCGGCCTGGCGGTGGGCCACGCCGCGCGGGGCCCTGCTCGACCTGCCGGGACCGCCGTCCGCCTCCGGGGTGCGCTCCGACGGGCTCGAAGGGTACGCCCGCACCTTCCTCGCCGCGGCGTTCCGCGTGTCCGGGGCCGGGGGAGCGGACCCGTACGGCTGGCTGGAGCGGTACGCGGACGGCCTGGCGGCGGGAACCCGGACGCCGGGCCGTGACGACGCGGAGTCCTGGCCGGTCATCCGCGACATCCACGCGGGGGGCCAGCCGATGGTCGAGTCGGCCTCGGTCGCCCTCGGACTCCGGCTGACCCGGCCGTGGCTGTGGGACCGCCTCGACAGTGCGGTGCAGGACCGGACGGAGGAGTGGCTGCGCGGCGCCCTGCGCCATGTGCCCGCCCCCAACAACTGGTACCTCTTCCCGTACACCGTGGCCGGGTTCCTGGAATCCGTGGGCCGCGGCGACGGCGAGACGGCCAGGGCCCGCAGCCGCGCGCTCGACCTCCTGGAGGGCTGGTACGCAGGCCAGGGCTGGTACACCGACGGTGAGGGCCGCGCCTTCGACCACTACAACGGCTGGGCGCTGCACCTGTACCCGGTGCTCGACGGCCACCTCGACGGCCACCTCGACGGCCGGCTCGGTGCCTCGCCGGACCGGGAGGGCCGGCCGGCCCCGCACGGCGACCGCCTGAGGGCCCACCTGGACGGCTTCTCCCTCCTCTTCGGCGCGGACGGGGCGCCGATCCACTTCGGGCGCTCCCTCACCTACCGCTTCGCCGCCGCGACAGCCGTCGGCCTCGGCGCCGTCACCGGCCACACCCCGCTCACCCCCGGCACCTCGCGCCGCCTGATCAGCGGATCGCTGCGCTACTTCCTCGACCGGGGCGCCGTCGGCGCCGACGGCCTGCTGGGCCTCGGCTGGCACGGCCCGCACGGGGCGACCCTGCAGAACTACTCCGGGCCGGCCTCGCCGTACTGGGCCTCCAAGGCCTTCGTCTGTCTGCTCGCCCCGGCCACGCATCCCCTGTGGACGGCGACGGAGGAGCCCGCGCCCAGCGAGGGACCCGACCAGGCGCTCGCCCTGCCCGCGCCCGGGCTGCTGATCCAGACCACCCGCGCCGACGGGATCGTACGGCTGCACAACCACGGAAGCGACCACGTCGGGCCGGACCAGCAGGAAGCCGCCCGGGACGAGGACCCGCTCTACTCCCGCCAGGCCTACTCCACCCGCAGCGGCCCCACCGCGAGCGCCAACACCCCGGACAACCACCTCGCCGTGGTCGTGGCGGGCGCCCGCAGTGTCCGGCGGCGCATCCACCCGCTGGGTACAGGGCAGGGGAACGGCTGGGGCTGGGCCGCGTCCTGGCACCGGCCGGTCTTCCCGGGAGGCGCGCCCACGGTCCCCGGCCTGCGCATGGAGAGCGTCACCTTCGTCCGCGGCCGCCACGAACTGCGGGTGCACCGGGTGCACGGAGCCCCCTACGGGGCCCGCGTGGAACAGACGGGCTGGGCCACGGGGCCCGAGGAGCCGCTCCGCTCGGAGCTCCACCCCGTGCACGGCTGGGAGGCCCCGGACGAGGCGCGGGCTCCGGCCGGGACCGCGTTCACGCGGTGGGCGAGCGTGCCCCGCCTGACCGCCGGGGCCGGGGGAACGGGCCTGTACGCGGCGCTGGTCGTGCTCACCGGCACGGGTACGGGCACCGGCACGGGCACTGGAACCGGCACGGGCACTGGAACCCGCACCGACGAGCCGGATCCGGTGCCGATCGCCGAGGTGCTCACCCGGGCGACGGCGGACGAAGGATCCATCGAGGTGCGATGGGCGGACGACGGATCGCTGACCCGCATCGCCTTCGAGCCCCTGCGCGTGGAGCACCTGCGCGTGGAGCACCTGCCGGCGGCCGCCGGGTAGCGGCCGCGAGCTCCGCAGGTCTCCCGGCGGCTACGTCACTGGTCCTGGATGCGCCGGAACGGCCGGTCGGCCTCCAACTCGAACGCGATCTCCAGCAGCCGCCGCTCACCGCCGGGACGGGCCGCGAACATGACGCCCACGGGCAGCCCGTCCGGGGTCGGGTTCGCGGCGGGCAGCGAGATCGACGGGGTGCCGACGACGTTGTCGACCGGCGTGAAGGCCACGTACGCGAGGATCCGCTCGATCAGCTTCGCGTAGGGAACGGTCGGGCTGAGGTGGCCGATCGGCGGCGTGGTGTGGGCGAGCACCGGCGACATCACGAGGTCGAGCCCGCGGAAGGCAGCCGCGTAGGCCTCCTTCGTGCGCTTGAGCCGCCGCAGCACGCCGGGCGTGCGCCGCCAGTTCCGCAGGTACTCCTCGCGCAGCCCCTGGCTGAGACCGTCCATGCGGCGGCGGTCGAAGTCCGCGCCGAGGGTCCGGCCCGTCACACCGAGGAGGAAGGATAACATCCCCCAGTACGTGAGGAAGTCGTCGGTGAAACTCGGATCCATGCCCAACTCCACCGGTTCCACGGTGTGTCCGAGCCCTTCGAGCCGCTCCGCGGTCTCCGTGACCGCCGCCCGCGTGGAGGCGTCGGAGTGCACGCCGTTCGGCGAGTCCAGCACGAACCCGATGCGCAGCCGCCGCGCCGAGGGGCCCTCGACCAGTCCGACGGGCGGCAGTCCGGGACTGCGCCGGTACGTCTCCGCAGCGGCGAGGAACGCGGCGGCGTCCCGCACGGAACGGCTCACGACCCCGTCGGAGATGATGTCGAGCGGCAGCTGGCGGCCCAGGGCACTGGCCACGACACGGCCGCGGGAGGGCTTGAGGCCGACGAGTCCGCAGCAGGCCGCGGGTATGCGGATCGAGCCGCCGCCGTCATTGGCGTGCGCGATCGGCACGGCACCGGCGGCGACCAGCGCCGCGCTGCCGCCCGACGAGCCGCCCGCCGAGTAGCCCGTGCCCCAGGGGTTGCGCACCGGCTCCGCACCGTCGTACTCGGTGGTCGGGCTGAACCCGAATTCGGGCAGCCGGGTCTTGCCCAGCACGGTGACCCCGCTGCTCAGGAGCTGCTGGGTGAACGGCGCGTGCCGCCGGGCCGGCCTCGGCCGGAAGGCGGCGCTGCCGTGGCCCGTGGGCAGCCCCTGGAAGTCGGTGTTGTCCTTGACGAAGGTCGGCACCCCGCCGAAGGCGCCGCCCGTGCCGACGCCGTGCACCGGGCTGTCGGCGTGCACCTGGACCGCGCCGAGCCGTGCGTCGACCGCCCGCACCCGCGCCCCGGCGTCCCGGGCGGCCTCGGCGGGGGAGACCTCGCCCCGCCGGATCGCCGCGGCCAGGCCGACGGCGTCGTGCTCTCCCAGCGCGTCGTCCCGGAACGCGTGCACGATGGTCCGTTCGTCGAAAGTCGTCACCGCTGCGTCAGCCCCCGTCGTGTGGATGGTCGTCGGCCATCATTGCCTACCGCCAGGTAACACGCGAGGTTTTCGCAAGCCATTGGATCCCCTCGGGAGTCGGCGAACCAGCCCGATTGAACTGAAAATTCAGTCAGTCGATCTCGAATATGACTGAAAAGTCAGTCAGTCCATCATCGAGGGAAGGCCGGCCCGGGCCTCGAGCGTGAGGCCCGGGCCGGTTGCTCAGCGGTTGGGCTCCTGCATCGTGACGCAGTGCGCGCCCCCGCCGCCGTTGCCGTACAGGTTGTCGAGGTTGAGCTGTACGACGGGCCTGCCGTAGGCGGCCGCGATGGCCGTCTTCGCCGCCGCGTCCCTGGCGGTGTCGCCGAACTGGGTCGTGATCACCGCCTGGTTGGTCACCGTCCAGTTCATGTAGGAGCTCAGGAACTCGCTCCGCCTGCCGGCCGGTATGCGGGGCAGGGTGTCGGGGCCCTGGATGGTGAGGACCTGCAGCCGGCGTCCCCTCGCGTCCGTCGCGTTCACCAGGACGTCGTGGATGGCCTGGGCGTTGCGGGTCCAGACGCCCGGCCGTACGGCGCCGTTCAGCTGCACCATCACCACGCCGGGCCTGATGTAGCGGGCGGTGCCGTCGATGTGGCCGTCGGTGACGTCCTCCCCGGTGACGCCGGGCAGCCAGATCATCTTCGTGGCGCCGAACCGGGCAAGCAGCTCCGCCTCGATCTGGCTGCGCGTCTTGCCGGGTTGCGGTTGCTGTTCACCCAGCAGCTCTCGGTCGCCATCAGCGTGCCGTCGCCGTCGTACTCCACTCCGCCGCCCTCGCCGACCACGGACGCCTTGGCGAACGCGACGCCCGTGTACGCGGCGAGCTTCTGCGCGACGACGCGGTCCTTGTTGTAGGCGGAGCCGGGGATGCCGTAGAAGGTCGTGGCGTTCTCGCCCCAGGCGTTGAAGTTCAGGCCGACGGAGTCCAGGCCGCCGGCGCCGTCGACGCGGAACAGCGGACCGGTGTCCCGCATCCAGCAGTCCGAGACGGGAACCGAGCTGATCACCGTGACGGTGGACCCGCACATGCTCCGGGCCTGCGATGCGGCCGACGAACCGTCCGCGCACATCGTGACCGGCTCGTACTTGGCGACCTCCTTGGCGAGCTTGGCGATGTCGGTCTGGATCTTGGACAGCGTGCTGCCCCAGATCGTGTAGCTGGAGGGCCAGGCCATCCAGGTCCGCTTGTGCGAGGTCTCTTCCCCCGGTACCCGCCAGGCGGCGGCCTGGGCCGGCGAGATGCCGCCGAGTACGGGCCCCACCGCCAGGCCGGCCGCGACCGCTCCGGTCCGGGCGAGGAGGGTTCTGCGGCTCATGCCCGCTGTGTTGCCGTTGTGCTCCGTCTTCATGTGGTGCTCCTTGTCGCGGAGGTTCGTTCTGTCCGTGGGGTTCGTTCTGTCCGTGCAGCGCGGGGTGTTCAGTGGGGTGGCGCCAGCAGCCCCTCCTCCCTGACCATCCGGCGTTCGGTGTCCAGGTCGAGGCTTCGGGCGAACGCCCAGTAGAGGAGTCCGGCCACCGGCAGGCCGACGGCGATCGAGCAGTCCACGCCTCCGAGGAGCTCCGCGACCGGACCGACGTAGAGGCCGGTGATGACCATGAACGGCGCCATGCAGGCGAGACCGATGACATAGGCGAGATTTCCCCGCCAGCCCCAGCGGCCGTATATGCCGTGCGGGTTGAAGATCTCCTTGACCACGTACTGGCCGCGCCGGACGAAGAAGTAGTCGACCAGGTTGATGGCCGTCCAGGGGATGAACAGGTAGGTCAGCACCACCACGACGTTGGCGAAGAACCAGTTGAACTGGTCGATGCCGACGAGGGTCGAGACCGTTCCGACGGCCACGAGCATGATCCCGATCGTCGCGACCCGGAGGGTCCGCGTCGGCTTGACCGGACGGAACGAGTCCAGGATCGAGATCATGGTCAGGCTGCCGCCGTACTGGTTGATCGCCATGATGGAGAGCAGGCCGACCAGCAGGACGACCACGGCGATCGTGCCGAACCCACTGAACAAACGGTCAGCCGACATCTTCAGGGCGGTGACCGGGTCCGTGCCCTTGGGGGCGGCGGCCGAGACCACGGCTCCGAGGGTGAACACCCAGATCCCGGAGACGGCGCTGGGCAGGTAGGTCCACCAGAAGGTGCTGCGCACGGGGACGTCGGGTCTGAGGTAGCGGGAGTAGTCCGAGACGTACGGCGCCCAGCCCAGTTGGAAGCCGGCGACGAAGACGAAGACGAGCATGAACGGGGCGAGGTCGAGCGGGCCGGCGTCCCACACTCCGTCCGGCAGTCCTCCGCCGAACAGGGCGGACAGGGTGACGGCCGCGGTGACCACGACGAAGGGCCAGGTGAGCCACCTGTTCAGGCGGTGGATCCACTGGTACCCGAACAGGGCGATCACGGTCGCCACCGCGGCGGCCAGCAGGTAGCCGATTCCGTTGGGAACTCCGGTCAGCAGGTTCATGGCCTGGCCGGAGAGCAGGGCGTCGGAGGTGTTGAAGGCGACGTAGTTGACGAGCGCGAACACCCATACCGTCACCGCGGCGCCCAGGTAGCCGAACTGCGCCCGCGATTGGACCAGTTGAGGTAGTCCCAGTTGGGGACCCTGGGCCGAGTGGAACGCCATGAAGAACGTCCCGAAGAGCGAGCCGAGGACCGTGGCTACAACGGTCCAGACGAGCGAAGCCCCCATGGACAGCGTCACGACGCCGGTCGCCAGGCCGGTGAGGTTGAGGCTGCCGACGAACCAGATGGCCCCGACGCTCGAGGGTTTGCCATGTCGTTCGGAGAGGGGCACCCAGTCGATCGAGTGCTGTTCGATGCCCGCAGGCGATGCGGAGTCGTGCGTGGGCGAGGCAACTGGGGCCATTGGGGCTCCTGTACGCGGGGGCTTGCATGAAGCCGTCAGCGGTCCTGGGCTTCCAGGACCGAGCGGGGTGCGCTCACAGTAGGGACTGACGGAAATTTCAGTCAATGCCTTTGGCGGGCCGATCTGGCGGAGGCTTCGACGGGGTTGTCGTTGTGTTCGCGCGCCGGGGGAGAGCTCCCGGAGGCGGGGTCGGGCGGGTGACGGTGCCCGGGGCGGTGTGCGGCGGGGCGTCACTTATGCTTCTTGGCGGCCGCGGGTGGTGGCTCGTGGCCGTACGCGGCACCTGCGGAACGGGCCGGTCGGGCCGGTCGAGGAGGGTGTCCTGTGTGTCCGGGTGGCGACCCGAACCGGGACCGCATGGCGCTGATCGCGAAGATCATGGGGAATCGAGCGACCGCCGACACGCGTCTGACGTGGGGTGGGGCGCCCGGCCCACGCGCCCGCGAACAGAAGACCCCCAGGGAGAAGTGAGGAATGCCAGTGATCTGCGTCGGAGGCATGATCGGAATCGGCAAGACGAGCGTTGCCGAGCTGCTCGCCAAGGAGCTGGGCAGCGAAGTCTTCTACGAGAGCGTGGAAGACAATCCGATCCTCCCGCTCTTCTACACGGCGAGCCCCGAGGAGATCCAGGCGAAGCGCTACCCCTTCCTCCTGCAGCTCTACTTCCTGCAGACGCGGTTCGCCGCGATCAAGGAGGCGTACAAGCAGGGCGACAACGTCCTGGACCGGTCCATCTACGAGGACTGGTACTTCGCCAAGGTCAATCACGACCTGGGCCGGATCAGCTCCCTCGAGATGCGCGTGTACGAGGGACTCCTGGGCGAGATGATGCGCGAGATCGACGGCCTGCCGTACCGCAAGGCGCCCGACCTCATGGTCTACCTCAAGGCGGACTTCGAGACGGTGCTGCACCGCATCGGCCTGCGGGGTCGCGACTTCGAGCAGGACGAGAGCCTCGTCGAGTACTACCGGACGCTGTGGTCCGGCTATGACGACTGGGTGCACACGTACTACTCGGCCAGCGAGGTCCTCGTCATCGACATGAACCACACGGACGTGGTGCACAACCCCGAGGACGCGGCCCGCGTGGTGCGCGAGGTCAGGGAAGCCCTGGTGGTGGGCCGGCTCAAGGTCTGACGCACGATGCCGTGATTCGCCCCGGATTCGACCGAATCCGGGGCGTCGGCGCCTTCCCTGGCGCCCCCCCGCGTCCGAGCGGCGGCGGGCGGGAGTTCGACGTAGCGCGTGACACTCGGGCGGGAGACCTAGGTGTATTGCCCTGGGAGGTTGTGGACGGGTGACCCAGATCTCGGCTGAGGTGTCTTGAATGGGTGAGGGCCTTCCGGGTTCGGTGTGGATTGCGAC